>JAFLUV010000036.1:0-2059 GCA_022508635.1 Prevotellaceae bacterium | reverse complement strand
CGAGCGACAAACTAACCGGAAGAATCAAGGACGCACTAATTCGGTCACGACAACGGCAGGCATCTCCCGTCCCCCTGCCTGCATCGGGAAGCGAAAGACAACGATTCATGCAGACTACCGCTGCTAACCGGCACCCTGAGAGCATGCGCCCTTATCTTTTTCGGAACAACTTTTTACCATACGGGAACGAATGGTTTTCCATCCCCTTCCATGCCCTTACCTTTGCAGACGCAAGACAAAGAAACGGAAGCAAACCTTAAAACATAAAATTAATAATGGAAGACAGGACAAACCTTAACCGCCAGCTGGCTCAGATGCTGAAGGGCGGCGTGATTATGGACGTGACAACTCCCGAACAAGCCCGCATCGCCGAGGCTGCTGGAGCTTGTGCAGTAATGGCTCTGGAGCGCATCCCGGCAGACATACGGGCTGCCGGCGGAGTGAGCCGCATGAGCGACCCGAAGATGATACGGGGCATACAGGAAGCCGTCACCATCCCCGTGATGGCGAAGTGCCGTATCGGACACTTTGCAGAGGCACAGATACTCGAAGCCATAGAAATCGACTACATCGACGAAAGCGAAGTGCTCTCCCCTGCCGATGACGTCTACCACATCGACAAACGCAAGTTCCGCGTACCATTCGTCTGCGGAGCAAAGGACTTGGGAGAGGCTCTGCGACGCATCAACGAAGGTGCCACGATGATACGCACAAAGGGCGAGCCCGGCACGGGCGACATCATACAGGCCGTCCGGCACATGCGCATGATGCAGAGCGAGATACGCCGACTCGTCTCGCTCACCGACGACGAGCTCTACGAGGCTGCCAAGCAACTCCGCGTGCCTTACGACTTAGTGCAATACGTCCGCCAGAACGGCAAGCTGCCCGTCGTAAACTTTGCTGCCGGAGGCGTAGCAACACCCGCCGACGCTGCACTGATGATGCAATTGGGCGCAGAGGGCGTCTTCGTGGGCAGCGGCATCTTCAAAAGCGGTAATCCCGAGAAGCGGGCACAAGCCATCGTGAAGGCCGTCACGAACTACAACAATCCTGCCATCCTTGCGGAACTCAGTGAAGACCTGGGCGAAGCAATGGTCGGCATCAACGAGGACGAAATACAACTGCTGATGGCGGAAAGAGGAAAATAGAATCCTCCGGCTCCATCAATAAGTAGCGAAAATTTATGAATTGCAACATAGACATTCCCCAACAGAAGGACAAGAAAAAACCAAGGGTCGCAATTTTAGCCCTGCAAGGAGCATTCTCCGAGCATGAGCAGATGTTCCAGCACCTCGGAGCAGAAACGACCCTCGTCCGCAACCTGGACGACTGGGACAGCTTTATCTCCTCCGCCTCCCCGGGGATGAGAGGGCTGACGATTCCCGGTGGCGAAAGCACTGCCATGATGCGCATCATGAAGGACGAAGGCCTGTTCGAACCCGTCCGCAGAGCCATCCTTGACGGACTTCCTGTCCTCGGGACATGTGCGGGGCTCATCATGCTCGACCAGAGTCACCTCGGCGTGATGAACATCCTCGCCCGCCGGAATGCCTATGGCAGACAACTGGGAAGCTTTAACACGGAAGGAGAGTTCAAGGGCATCGGCCAGGTGCCCATGACCTTCATCCGTGCCCCTTTCATTGAGCGATTCGACACTTGCGTCAAAGTCCTTGCAATCGTCGGAGGCAAGGCCGTAGCCGCCCGTCAGGGCAACATGCTCGTCACGGCCTTCCACCCGGAATTGACCGACGACACACGCATCCACGAACTGTTCCTGAAGCTGATGACCTCCGCAGAAGAATGACGGCAGGAAAGCAGTGGCGCTTCATGACGATTGGCACTTGACCGTTTTTTCGGCGCAAGGCTACGGGGATTTTTTGCTTACAAAAACTTTTTGGCAGAATAATGGCCGGGAGCAGGCACAGCCCCTTTTTGTAACATTGTTACATTGTTACATGTTACATTAAGCATGTTCCAGTTTTTCCGGCACAGCCCCTTTTGTTACATTGTTACATTGTTACATGTTACATTAAGCATGTTCCAGTAAGCATGTTCCAGT
>JAFLUV010000035.1 GCA_022508635.1 Prevotellaceae bacterium | reverse complement strand
ACGACTTCCTTGACAAGTACAAAGACGAAGCCAATGCCATCATCGGCCACTTCGGCCTCGGGTTCTATTCATCCTTTATGGTCAGCAAGCAGGTAGACATCATCACGAAGAGCTATCAGGACGACGCTCCTGCCATGAAGTGGAGCTGCGACGGAAGCCCCAGCTACACCTTAGAAGAAACCAGCAAGGCAGAACGCGGCACAGACATCGTGATGCACATCGATGACGACTGCACGGAGTTCCTTGAAAAGGACAAGCTGGAAGGTCTGTTACGCAAGTACTGCCACTTCCTGCCCATACCCGTTGCCTTTGGCAAGAAGACAGAATGGAAAGACGGCAAGCAGCAGGAAACCGACGAGGACAACATTATAAATAATGTAGAGCCGCTCTGGACAAAGAAGCCCGCAGACCTAAAAGACGAAGACTACAAGGAATTCTATCGACACCTCTTCCCCATGGCGGATGAGCCCCTCTTCTGGATTCACCTCAACGTAGACTATCCTTTCAACCTGACCGGTATCCTGTACTTCCCGAAGATAAAGAACAACCTTGACGTGCAGCGCAACAAGATACAACTCTATTGCAACCAAGTGTTCGTCACCGATGCCGTAGAAGGTATCGTTCCCGAATTCCTAACGCTCCTGCACGGCGTTATTGACTCGCCGGACATCCCCCTGAACGTCAGCCGCAGCTACCTGCAAAGCGATGCCAACGTCAAGAAGATAAGTTCGTACATTACAAAGAAAGTGAACGACCGTCTGGCAAGCATCTTCAAGAACGAGCGCGAAGAATTCGAGAAGAAGTGGGACGACATCAAGATATTCATCCACTACGGCATGCTCAGCGAGGAAGACTATTTCGAGAAGGCAAAGAGCTATTTCCTCCTCAAAGACACCGAAGGCAAGCACTACACCTTCGACGAGTATCAGGCACTCATCAAGGACCAGCAGACAAACAAGGATGGCCAGCTCGTCTACCTCTATGCTAACGATCCGGATGCACAATACACCTACATCGATGCTGCCAAGCAGAAGGGCTACAACGTCCTGCTCATGGATGGTCAGCTCGACGCACCACTGGTCGGCATGCTCGAAAGGAAGCTGGAGAAGTCAAGCTTCACCCGTGTTGATGCAGACGTCATCGACCGCCTCATCCAGAAAGAAGAGACAAAGCGCGAGGAACTCGAGACTGAACGCTCGGAGAAGCTGACCACCGTCTTCCGTTCCCAGCTACCTGCAAAAGGCGAAGACAAGAAGACAGCCCTTCAAGGCGCAGACTTCAACGTCGAGGCACAGGCTCTGGGCGAAGACCAGCTGCCCGTCATGATGACACAGAGCGAGTACATGCGCCGCATGAAGGAGATGGCACGCCTGCAACCCGGAATGGCCTTCTATGGCGAGATGCCCGACATGTACAACATCATCCTGAACACTGACGCACCTCTCATCCGCGAAGTGCTTGAAGATTGCGAGAAGAACACCGCCGAAGCCCTCAAGCCCATTGAGGCAGAGCTACGCGGCCTCAATGCCCGCCAGGCTGTCCTCCGCCAAGAGCAGGACAAGAAGAAGCCCGAGGAGATAACACAAGAGGAGAAGGACGACCTGAAGAAGTGCGGCGATGACATCCGTGCCGAGCAGCAGAAGCGCGATGACATACTGAAGGCCTACGCGAAAGGCAATGATCGCATCCATCAGCTCATCGACCTTGCACTCCTGCAAAACGGGTTGCTCAAAGGTGAAGCCCTCACCCGTTTCGTCAAGCGCAGCGTAGAACTGATAAAATAAAACCCGAACATGGCGAAACGCACTCTGAAGGACTGGATACTTGCCACTCGTCCTTGGTCGTTCACGGCATCAGTCATGCCCGTGCTTGTCACGCTTGCCTACCTCTTCTTCCTGCAATGCCAGAAGGGGTTGGAGGTCAACTGGCTCGCGGGATGGCTGACGCTGCCCATGATAGTCTTCATACATGCCGGCGGCAATCTGGTCAGCGACTACTCCGACCATATAAAGCAGATTGACCTGCCTGGCAGCCTGAACGGCGTGAACCACATCTATTCCGGCAAGTTCACGGCTAAGGAAATCCGGTACTTCGGCTGGGCTCTCCTGGCGGCAGGAGCATTGATAGGTGCATGTACCACTGTAATAATTATGAATGTGGGCGTGCTTTGGATCGGTGTATACGGCATCCTGCTTACCTTGGCCTATCCTTGGATGAAGGCGCATGCACTGGGCGATATCAATATCCTACTCTGCTTTGCCGTATTGCCTGCCACTGGCGTATATGGGATCGCTACGTCCGAACTTATTTCCTTCGATAAAGTTGCCTATTCGGACGAGGCGGTTCTGCTTTCGCTCACATACGGGCTGCTGACTGTTGCCATCCTGCATGCCAACAATGCCCGCGACATACGCAACGACCGCCGGGCAGGGCTGACAACCCTATGCGGATGCATAGGAGGCAGGGCGGCACAATACGTCTACCTGCTGGAGGTCATTGCCCCTTACGTGCTCCTCTCCGTGTTCGTTGCTGTCGGATGGCTGCCTTGGGCGGCGCTCATTGCATGGCTGACGCATCCCCTGGCTATAGGCAATGCGCGGCAGATGCTGAAGGCCCGGCCGGAGGAGGAACAGGATATTGCAACCTTGGATCAGAAGACGGCACAGCTGCAAATGATGTTTTCGCTCTTGCTGGCGGCAGGCCTTGTCGTTGGAGGCTGGCTGCACTGACCTTTCCGCTCTCTATATAATATATAAGGTATAGCAGGATATAATATATACAAGGTGTAGCGGGATATAGTATATAATGTGGTTAATGTAGCGGGAATAATCTATAAGGTGTAGCAGGATGAAAACGAACAACCCCGGGAATGTTTGGATTGGCATTGCAGTGGCGGCCGTGCTGTGGCTGATTATGTTCTCGCCATTGACGGCTCCCTGCCTGAACTTCTGGCATGCGATGTCGGCTTCTGCCGTCATACTCATTACCCTGAGCACGCTGCTACGGCGCGAATGGTTGGCGGACTTCCGTCCCACGCCGCTCCGCGTAGCTGCGGGCATTGCTATTGCGACCGTGCTGTGGGGCATATTCTGGACGGGCAACGTGGCGGCTCAGTGGCTCTTTGACTTTGCTGGGGCACAGGTGGACAACATCTATGCCATGAAGGACGGGACGAGCCCTGTGACGATTGCCCTGCTCCTGCTGCTACTCATCGGTCCGGCGGAGGAGATCTTCTGGCGCGGCTTCGTACAGGACAGCCTTATGCGCCGATGGGGAGCGAACACAGGATTCTTAGTGACCTCGGCTGTCTATGCCCTGGTACACGTGTGGTCGGGCAATTTCATGCTGGTCATGGCAGCCTTTGCAGCCGGTTTCTGCTGGGGAGCCATCTACCGCTTCCGTCCCGACAGCCTCACCTCGCTCATCATATCGCATGCTGTCTGGGATGCCTGTGCCTTTGTCGTATTTCCGTTTCACTGAACGCCGGCACGGGGAAGTGAAGGGTCTCATGAACAGCAACACCGTCCGCACGAAGCAACGGGGGCGAAGCCGCCTGCATACGGGATATGCAGGGGTGTGCCTGGCTTTCGCTTTCTGCCTGGCAGGCCTTCGCGTCGCCGCAGAGGAGAGGACGGCTCCCTGTGCAAGCGTCCTGACGGAGTGGCATGCTGGAGAAGCAGTGGAGGAAGCCTGCGTGCAGGTCTTCGGACTCGAGAGGTGCTTCACGGCCTCGCCCGTCCCTGACGACGTGTGGGAGCGCATCCAGGGCAAGACGTACCGCAGCAATCCATACATCGGACGCGGAGACCTGCGACACGTCCGTGTCCTCCACTGGGGCAAGGACGGCCGGATTCGCCTGGGCGAGATGCTGTGCAACAAGGTCATTGCCGACCGCCTGGTGGAGATATTCCGCCTGCTCTACGAAGCCCGATACGCCATAGAGCGCATGGTGCTGCCCGAAGACTACGGCGCCGACGACGAAGCTCAGATGCGCGCCAACAACTCCTCTTGCTTCTGCTATCGCGAAGTGGCCGGCAACAAGAAGCTCTCCAAGCACGCACGAGGCCTGGCAGTGGACATCAATCCCCTCTACAACCCCTACGGCAGGAAGCGACCCGACGGGACGCTGCACATACAGCCTGCCAATGCGGCCAGGTACCTGGACCGCTCCAAGGACTTCCCCTTCAAGATAGACCACAACGACCTGGCCTACAGGCTCTTCACCGAGCGCGGCTTCACGTGGGGCGGTGACTGGCGTTCGCTAAAGGACTATCAGCATTTCGAGCTGAAGGAGTGAGGTGCAGCCGCCTGTCTCCTCCCGCAAGAAAGCCGTCCCATGCAGGCTTTTCCCTTTGTCCGATTCATGTTTCATCCCCTGATGCATTTGATTTTCCGCTTATCTTTCCTATAGGGAACATCACATCTTTCCTATAGGGAAGGTTGTATCTTTCCTATAGGGGAGATTGCGTCTTTCCTATAGGCAAGATTAAGGCTAAACCTTCTTGACACGATGTATGACGCATATACCGTCATGCCGAGAAGCCAATAAAGACGGGCAGGAAACAAAAGGAAGCGGCGATGTCCCTCGCCGCTTCCCTGTCCGTTTAGCCCCGTCCGCGGGCTATTTCCGGCCGTCAGGCGCCACACGCCATCCGGAGCTCGTTCCTGGCCGGCAACGACTCCCGGCCGGCTCCTGAGGACTATCGGCGCTTGCCGACAGTCAGCGTATCCTGTATGGTGCCGGAATAGATGTTGTGCACTGAGACGACAAGCTTGCCGTCCCTCACCTCTCCCTCTATCACCGTCGGGAAGCTTCCCTTGCTCTTTCCCGACATGTCGGGGCCGCCGCCAACCATCTGGAACCACCTGCGCGTGCCGTCAGGCTTGTCGAGGCGATAGTGATGCTGATGGGCAGTAATGAGAAGCTGGCAGCCGGCCTTGTCCAGCAACGGCCCCCAGAGCTTGCTGCAAGTGCGCTGCCACATGGCAAAGTTCCCCGAATAGTCGGGATGCGTGTCGGCCGGCGAGAGGTCGCCGGGGTTTCGCTTCGGGTCCGGGTCGAAAAGCGGGATGTGACATATCGCTACGAGGAAGGGCGCACTCTTTATCTCCGGCTGCCTGAGCGCATCACGAAGCCACTGCTGCTGCGCTATGCGATAGGACTCGCTGACGAAGAGGTTGCAGAACATCGGGTTGGTATCCATTTTGTCCTCGGCAGTGTCCAGCCCGACAAGGGCAACGTCACCCATGCGGACGGCAAAGTTCCTGCCCAGGTCCCAGTCGCGCGACTGACGCTCCTCCGGCTGGCGATACATCCAGACACGCTCCAAGTGGCGGTTCGCCATGCCACGGTTGTCATGATTGCCGGGACAGAAGAGGTAGGGAATGCTTGCAGCATAGTCCCTGCGATCTATCTCAGGCTTGAAGAAAATGAGCTTCTGCGCCTCCGTCGTCTCCTCCGTATTGCAGGCATCGCCGTTCCAGACGACGCACGAGGGCTGTAGTTCCATCACCTTGTTTACGGTGGGGTTGATGACTTCCCACTTCGCATGCGTATCGTTGATGACGCAGAAGTGCGCCTTTGCCTCTTTGCCCGCAGTGCGGAAGGAATAGACCTTAGGACTCTCCTCGTTGCCCGTTATGCGGATGTGGTAGCCGTCCTTATACTCTATGCGGTCAGCACCTATCCTGTAGTAGTACAGCGTAGCAGGCTTGAGGCCGGTGAGCCGTACCTGGACGACCTCGTTGTCCATCGCCGTCAGGCGGTAGCCGCCACACCACACCTTCCTGCCATCGCTCAGGTCGGGCTTCTCGCCGTAGATGACATAGCCGTTCGCCCAGTCCGTCACGCTGAAGGCAACATTCATGCTTGTCTCAGCATAGTTCTGCAGGACAGGCTCGCTGTCGATAAGAGCGCCTTCCCCCTTCTGAGGGGCATCTTCGTCCCTCCGTGTCCCCGCGGCCTGTGCCTCTGCGGAGAGAGAAGAGGGGAACACGTTACTTTCAAGCCCCTCTGCAAGGAGAGGAGCAGAGATACTGCCGGATGCAGCAGCTATGGCAGCGTTTCGCAAAAAATCACGTCTTTTCATAGTAATAGTTTTTATTTCCCCGGCAAAGATAGGACTTTTCATACATTTTTATAGCTTTTCCGCCTCTTTTATTACAATGCACCGGGATATTTATACACACCGAAGGCAAAAATAATACCACACAACGCATCTTGCATGCAAAGATTTTGCAGGAAAAGATAATTCTTGTAACTTTGCACGAGGAATCACGTCATTGAATGTAGAACTTCAAACACAGAGGAACAACCATGAATCAAAAGAAAACCAACTACCGATGGCTCATCTGCGGCATGCTCTTCCTTGCCACCACCATCAACTATATGGATCGTCAGGTACTCTCCCTGACTTGGAAAGACTTCATCGCGCCGGAGTTTCACTGGACGGATGCCGACTACGGCCGTATCGCCGCCATCTTCTCCATCGTCTACGCCATAGGGAACCTCTTCAGCGGGCGCTTCATGGACTGGATCGGCACAAAGAAAGGCTATCTGTGGGCAATAGGAATCTGGTCGCTGGGCGCCTGCATGCACGCCTTCTGCGGTACGGCAACCGCAGCATGGCTCGGACTTGAAGGCAAGGAAGACCTTGTCAACGCCGTCGGCACGAGCACTGCCGTCATTGCCTCGGTGAGCACCTGGCTCTTCATCGTCTGCCGCATTGTGCTTGGCCTTGGTGAAAGCGGCAACTTTCCCTGCGCCATAAAAGTGACGGCAGAGTACTTCCCGAAGAAAGACCGTGCCTTCCCGACCAGCATCTTCAACAGCGGCAGCACCATCGGAGCACTCATCGCTCCCATCTGCATCCCCTTGATAGCAAAGTACTATGGCTGGGAGATGGCATTCATCATCATCGGCGCACTGGGCTTCATCTGGCTCGGCTTCTGGGTGTTCATCTACAAGAAGCCCGAGGAATGCGGGAAAGTGAATGCAGCTGAGCTCGCCTACATACAACAAGACACGGATACTGTCTCCCCGTCGGAGGTGACGAAGAATGACGGTGAAGCGCCTTCCATCCCCTTCGTCAAGTTCCTCACCTTCCCACAGACCTGGGGCATCTTCTTTGCCAAATTCATTACAGACGGCGTATGGTGGTTCTTCCTCTTCTGGACACCGGCCTACATCAGCGATGTCTATAACCTGAAAAGCGACAATCCCACTGCAATGGCGCTCATCTTTGTGCTCTATGCCATTACGATGCTCTCAATCTATGGCGGTAAGCTTCCCTCTATCATCGTGGACCGCACAGGACTGCATCCCTATGACGCACGCCTCCGCGCGATGTTTGTCTTCACGCTGTTCCCCCTGCTGACACTCTTTGCACAGCCTTTGGGAGCTTACAGCTATTGGTTCCCGGTCATTCTGATAGGCATCGCAGGTGCGGCACATCAGAGCTGGTCGGCAAACCTCTTCTCAGTTGGCAGCGACCTCTTTCCCAAGAAAGCCATTGGTACCATGACTGGCATCAACGGTATGGCAGGCGGCATCAGCTCATTCCTCATTAACTGGATAAGCGGCTACCTTTTCGACTATGCAGACCAGACGCAGATGCACTTTCTTGGCTTCACAGGCAAACCGGCAGGCTACTTCATCATCTTCTGCTACTGCGCCGTTGCCTATCTGTTGGGTTGGATAGTGCTTAAGGCTTTCGTACCGACCTATAAGGCTGTGAAAGAATAGAAACAAGAATAAGAACAAGAAATTAAGAATTAAACCATAACAACGATGAGAAGAAACTTATTTGATATTCAAGGAAAAGTCGTCGTGCTGACTGGCGGCTGCGGCATCCTGGGCAGGAACATAGCCCACTATCTCGTAGAGCAAGGCGCAAAGGTAGTCGTGCTTGACCGTATAGAAGACCAAGGGAAGGAACTCGAAGCAGAACTCTGCAAGAAAGGAGAAGCACTCTTCCTTGTAACTGACGTATTGAAGAAGGAAGTCCTGGAACAAAACCGTGAGGACATAGTGGCACGCTTCGGCACTATTGACATCCTGCTCAATGCAGCAGGAGGCAATATGCCGGGCGCAACCATTGCACCCGACAAGACGTTCCTTGACTTAGATATTGACGCTTTCCGGAAAGTCGTGGATCTGAACCTCTTCGGGACAGTCCTGCCTACGCAGGTATTTGTCCCAGTGATGGCAAAGAATGAAAAGGGGGCAATCGTGAATTTCTGCTCTGAAAGTGCACTGCGTCCCCTTACTCGCGTCGTTGGCTATGGTGCAGCCAAGGCTGCTATCGGCAACTACACGAAGTATATGGCTACCGAGCTGGCAACGAAGTTCAATCCCGGCTTGCGCGTAAATGCCATCGTGCCAGGCTTCCTGCTCACAAACCAGAACCGTGCCTTGCTTACAAATGAGGACGGATCGCTGACCGACCGCGCAAAGACTATCATTGCCCACACACCGGCAGGTCGTTTCGCAGAACCCGAGGAACTCTTTGGCACGATACACTATCTCATCAGCGATGCCAGCAATTTCGTCACTGGAGTACTCTCCATTGTCGACGGCGGCTTTGATGCCTTTTCTATCTAAGAGGCAAGCGACATCAGAAAGTATTAACGAAACAACGAACGAATTATGTATCTTTGTGAACAAAGTTTCCGCTGGTATGGTCCGAATGACCCTGTCAGTTTACAGGACATCCGTCAAGCCGGTGCTACAGGCGTCGTGACAGCACTTCATCATATTCCTAACGGTGAGGTATGGACAAAGGAAGAGATATTAAAGCGTAAGCAAGTCATAGAGGACGCAGGATTGCGGTGGGCTGCGGTGGAAAGCGTGCCTGTCCACGAGCATATCAAGACGCAAACGGGCGACTTCCTGCGCTATATAGACAACTACAAGCAGAGCCTTACGAATCTGGGCGAGTGCGGTGTGGACGTTGTGACCTACAACTTTATGCCGGTTCTTGACTGGACACGTACCAATCTTGCCTACGAGATGCCCGATGGCAGCCGTGCCCTTCGCTTCGAGCGAGCAGCCTTTGTCGCTTTCGACCTTTTTATCCTGCATCGTCCCGGATCGGAAAAGGAATATTCTGCCGAAGAGATAGCCAAGGCTAAGATACGCTACGAACAGATGGACGAGGCAGAAAAGGAGATTATCACCCGTAACATGATAGCCGGTCTGCCTGGTTCTGAGGAGAGTTTCACACTGGAGCAGTTCCAAAAAGAGTTGGATCGCTACAAGGACATTACACCGGAAAAGCTTCGCGCAAATCTCATCTATTTCCTCCGCGAGGTGTGCCCTACCGCAGAAAAAGCAGGCGTAAAGCTTGTTATTCATCCTGACGACCCGCCCATGTCCATCCTTGGCTTACCGCGCATCCTCAGCACTGCCGAGGATTTTCAGGCACTCATCGATGCCGTTCCCAGCCCTGCTAACGGCCTTTGCCTTTGCACTGGTTCATTTGGCGTGAGTGCGCAGAACGACCTGCCCGCCATGATGCGCCGTTTCTGGGATCGCATCGATTTTGTCCACTTGCGTAGCACCAAGCGTGACAATGAAGGAAATTTCCATGAGGCAAACCATCTGGAAGGCGACGTTCCGATGTACGAAGTGATGAAGGCTTTTCTTGAGATTCAGCAGAAACGGCAGAAGCATATCGTCATGCGTCCCGACCATGGGCACCAAATGTGCGATGACCTGAAGAAGAAGACCAATCCTGGCTACAGCTGCATCGGCCGCTTAAGAGGTCTTGCTGAACTGCGGGGATTGGAGATGGGTATTGCCATGAGCATGGAATAAGAGAGAGGAACAGTGATATGAAAACATTCATGGACGAAAATTTCCTGCTGCAATCTGCAACGGCACAGGACTTATACCACAACCATGCTGCCCGATTACCCATCATCGACTACCATTGTCACCTCAATCCCAAAGAGGTTGCCGAGGATCATCGCTTTTCCGGCATCACAGAGCTCTGGCTCGGCGGTGACCATTATAAATGGCGTGCCATGCGCAGCAACGGTGTGGAGGAGAAATATATCACTGGCGATGCCTCTGACTGGGAAAAGTTCCAGAAGTGGGCTGAAACGATGCCTTACTGCATGCGCAACCCACTTTACCACTGGACGCACCTTGAACTTCGCACAGCATTCGGCATCAACAAGCTGCTTAATGCGTCGACGGCTCGCGAGATATACGATGAGTGCAACGAAAAACTACGACAGCCAGAATTTTCCGCTCGGGGACTGATGCGTCGTTATAACGTAGAGGTTGTCTGCACTACCGACGATCCTGCCGACACCCTTGCACATCACATTGCCGTACAAGATAGTGGTTTTGAGGTAAAGGTTTTGCCAACCTGGCGCCCGGACAAAGCGATGGCGATAGACAATCCCTTTGCTTACCGCTCCTACATTGAGCTGCTGGGACAGACTGCCAAGCAGGAGATTCGCTCTTATACCGACCTGCTTAATGTCTTGCAGCAACGTCATGACTTCTTCCATCACGTAGGATGCCGCCTATCGGATCATGGTGTGAATGAGTTTTATGCAGATGATTTCACAGAGGTGGAAATAAACAGCATCTTCCGGAAAGTGATGGATGGCAAGCAGCCTACCACCGAGGAAGTCGGAAAGTTCCGCTCTGCACTGATGCTTGAAGGCGGGCGCATGGATGCAAGGGCAGGTTGGACACAACAATTCCATTATGGACCGATGCGCAACAACAACTCACGCATGTACCGTCGTCTGGGTCCTGATACCGGATATGACAGCATTGGCACATGGAATACCAGCGAAAGCCTTTCACGTTTCCTTGACCGGTTGGACAATGAAGGGCAGTTGGCGCAGACCATCCTTTATTGCATTAACCCTTCGGACAACGAAATGCTTGCCACAATGATAGGGAACTTTCAGGAAGGCCCTGTGCCAGGCAAGCTACAGTTCGGCAGCGGATGGTGGTTCAATGACCAGCTCGACGGCATGGAGCGCCAGATGAACTGCCTCTCTGTGCTTGGTCTTCTGAGCCGCTTCGTCGGCATGCTGACTGACAGCCGTTCGTTCCTTTCCTATCCCCGTCACGAATACTTCCGCCGTTGTCTGTGCAACCTCATTGGCCAGGACGTGGAGGATGGTAAGCTGCCAACCGAAGAACTTCCCTTCATTCGGCAGATGGTGGAAGATATTTCCTACTACAATGCCAAGCGATACTTCCGCTTTTGAAAATTTCCATGCAAAACATTTGACGGGCGGGAAAAAAAGGCGTACCTTTGCAAGGCGCGAATAGCATATACATTATATAAATAATATACGACAATGAAAAGGACATCTCCCCTACTGACTCTGTTTGCTGTCATTTGTATGATAGCTTGTGCTGAGAAAAAAAATGAAATCAAAATTACCGGCGAGCTGGGCGACCCGAAGCCTGTCTACCTTATCAACTCCAAGCTTCTTGCTGAAGGTGAGTTTGCTGACGGAACAATTACGTTCAGGTTGGACACGGTAAATACTGCCATCGCTATGATAAGTTACAGTGCCAACGGCGATCATCCCCTTTGTCCGGTCATTATAGACGGGACTCCCATCGAGATAACCGTCAAGGGCGAAAAGGCAGAGGTGACGAAAGGCTCTGACCAGAACAAGAAGCTTTCCGAGGCTTATGAACGCGTGGTCGTAGCAAAAAGCCAGATGAACCAGTTCCTTGAGGACTATAACAAGGCACACAAGGAATGCGAAGGCATGCTTCCCGACGACGTGATGGAGGGCTTCCAGAAGCGTTACGATGCTATCGAGGAGGACATTGCTGCCGCACAAAGGCAGGCTATCCTGGAGAATGCCGACAACATGGTACCCATTTACTTCCTCAGAACCACGGGAGCCAACCTCGGAGTGGAGTTTGTGGACAACTTCATGAAGGACTACAAGTACAAGGACAGTGAGATGCTCGACCATGTGCGTACCTTGCTTGGCGGCGAAAGGAACAAGCAACCCGGAGCAATGGTCGTAGATTTCGTGGGCAAAGACCTCAACGACCAGGAGTGCCACCTCACCGACTTTGTGGGCAAGGGCAAGTATGTCCTCGTGGACTTCTGGGCAAGCTGGTGCGGTCCTTGCCGTGCCGAGATGCCTAACGTCAAGGCTTGCTACGAGAAGTACCACGACAAGGGCTTCGACATTGTAGGCATTTCCTTTGACAACAATAAGGAAGCATGGGAGAAGGGTGTCAAGGACCTCGGCATCACATGGCCTCAGATTAGCGACCTGAAAGGTTGGCAGTGTGCAGCCAGCGACCTTTATAACATCAAGAGTATCCCTGCTACCATCCTCTATGATCCCGACGGCAAGGTCATCGAGACCAACCTGCGCGGTGAGCAGCTGGACAAGGTTCTGGCAAAATACCTTGACAAGTAACAGTATTTTCTACCGGGGATGTGTCGGCATTGGCACATCCCCGGTCTTTATTATGCCGTGTCTTCCCACGGACGGAGCGCTCTTTTATGAGTAATACGACAAAACATTCTTTCCCGCCTCTTTCCGAAAACATTCCGGGGATGAGGCGTATTCTCTCTGCGGCACTTTCCGGTGGCGGAGAGTATGCAGACATCTTCATGGAGGATACGCGCATCAACAGCATGGTGCTGCAAGACGGCAAGGTGAGCCAGGCGCAGCAGGTGTGCCTCTATGGTGCAGGCATCCGTGCCGTAAAGGACGGCCGTACAGGCTATGCCTACACGATGGATCTGGGCGAACGTGCCATGTTGCAGGCTGCGAGGTTTGCTGCGGGCAGCATGTCTCAGGGAAAAGGAGGCGCGGGGATTTCGTCGCTGCCGCCGGGCACTGCGGGAATGCAGGGAGGTGCAGTGGAAGATCTGTGGGCAGAGGCTGCTTCTCCCCGGCTGCTTGATCCTGCTGCCACGAGGCAACTGCTGCAGAAGGTGGAGGAAAAGGCTCGTTCGCTCGATGCCTCTGTCATTAAGGTCAAGGCGTATGTCTCGCAGCGAAGCCAGGAGGTGCAGTTTGCCTCCAGCGACGGCACTGCGTTCCACGACCTCCGTCCTCGCATGTCGCTCTCGCTGAGCATTGTCATGGAGAGGGGCGGACAGACGCAGATGGGCTATGCCACACGGATGATGCAGACGGGGGCAGAGTTCTTCAGCGACGCCCTCATCGAGGAGATTGCCGGCGAGGCCATACGGCGGACGGACTTTCTCTTCTCTGCCTCGCAGACAGAGGGCGGCGAGATGCCCGTCGTGATGGCGGCAGGCAGCAGCGGCATCCTCCTGCACGAGGCCATCGGACACGCCTTCGAGGCAGACTTCATCCGCACCGGCGACAGCATCTTCACCGGACAGCTCGGCAAGGAGATATGCAGTCCGGACATCAGCATCGTGGACGACGGTACGATGGCCGGAGATGCCGGCATGCTGCGATACGATGACGAGGGCATACCGGGACAGCGCACCGTGCTGGTCGACCGCGGAAGGCTCAGCAGTTTCCTTTACGACCGCATCAGTGCCAGGCAGCTCGGCACGGAGCCTACCGGCAACGGACGGCGCGAGAGCTTCCGCTGCACGCCGCTACCGCGAATGCGTTCCACCTACATGCTGCCGGGAGAGGCCAGGGAGGAAGACATCATCCGCAGCGTGCGCCGCGGCATTTATGCCCAGTCCTTCACGAACGGGCAGGTGCAGATCGGTGCCGGCGACTTCACTTTCTTCATGAAGACGGGCTATCTTATTGAAGACGGGCGGCTGACGCGACCGCTGCGCGACCTCAACATCACCGGAAACGGCCCCGAGGCGCTCCGCCGCATCAGCATGGTGGGCGACAACCTGCGCATAGACCACAGCGCCAGCATGTGCGGGAAGGAGGGGCAGAGGGTGGCCGTCAGCCAAGGACTGCCGACGGTGCTGATAGACAAACTGACAGTAGGATGAATGCAGAACTGACATACCATGCCGAGAGGGTCATCCGGAAGCTTCCGTCGAGACCCGGCTACAAGCTCGTCCTCATGGAGAACAGCGAGGACAACATCGTGCTGCGCGACGGAAAGGTGGAGAAGATGCTGCGGGCTACGTCCCTCTCGCTCGCCGTCAACCTCTACCTCGACGGCCGTGACGGCTTCTTCTACACGAACGACTTGCGCCCGGACTCCGTGGAGGGATTCATCCGGCAGGCCTACGAGACGACCCGCCTGCTGGAGCCGGACGAGAGCCGGACGCTTGCCGACCCGGAGCGCTACTACAGGGGCGGAGGCCCGGACCTGCGGAACTTCGACGCCTCGCTCTCGGAGAGGGGGTCGGGGGACAAGCTCTCGCTGGTGCAGGAGATTGCTGCCGAGGCGGAGGGGAGCGACAGGCGCATCATCAGCATGCAGACGCGCTATGCCGACCGCCAGCACCGGGCGCACTACCTCATCTCGAACGGCTTCGACGGGAGCGAGCAAAGCAGCTACTGCACGCTGACGAGCATCGTCACCGTAGAGGGGACGGGCGGCCAGCATCCCATGGACGGATGGGGCGAGTCGCGCCTCTTCTTCAGCCAGATGCCAAGGAGCGGCATTGCCCGGACTGCGCTCCGGCGCACGCTCAGCAAGATAGGACAGAGGCCGGCACCCGGCGGACGCTACCGCATGATACTGGAGTCGCCCTGCGCCGGGAGCTTCCTGCAGCCCATACTCTCGGCCATGAACGGGCAGGCCTTGCAGCAGAAGGCCTCCTTCCTCCTGGGCAGGCTCGGCACTCAGGTCGTCTCGCCGCTGGTCAGCATCGTGGACGACCCGCTGATTCCCGGCACGCGCGGCGCCTCGCTCTTCGACTACGACGGCGTGGCGACGCAGCGGCGCGAGCTCTTCACCGAAGGCTGCCTGCAGACGTACTTCATCGACACGCCGACGGGCAGGAAGCTGGGCATGGCACCTACCACGCAAGGCATCCACCACCTCATCATGCAGCAGGGCGGGAAGAGCAAGGAGGAGGTGACGGCGGAGTCGGACAAGGCCATCCTCGTCACCGACTTCAACGGCGGCAACTGCGACCCCGTGACGGGCGACTTCTCCTATGGCATCGAGGGCTTTCTCATAGAGCGCGGCATCGTCACCCAGCCCGTGAGCGGCATGAACGTCACCGGCAACATGCTCGATGTCTGGAAACGCCTGAGCCAGACCTGCAACGATGCCGACCCCTGGGAGGCTGAACTCATCCCCACGCTCGTCTTCGAGGACGTAGCCTTCGGCGGCTGCTGACGCGGCCTGCTTCATCGTCAGGGGCGGCCTGCTTTAGTCCGGGGCTGGTTTGCTTTAGCAGCAGGGTTGATTTATTTCAGTACCAGGGACGGCCTGCTTAAATACCAGGACTGGTTTCCTTCAGTACCAGGGACGGTTTCCTTCAATACCAAGGTTGGTTTATTTCAATACCGGAGACGGATTGCTTCAGCACCGTGACCGGTTTTTTTTATCGTCGTGACCGGTTTTCTTCATCATTAGGCTTGGATATAAGGAAGAAATACCGTAACTTTGCGCATGGTTTCGCCAAACGAACGCGTTGAAT
>JAFLUV010000034.1:14147-16189 GCA_022508635.1 Prevotellaceae bacterium | reverse complement strand
CGCAGCGTGTTGACATCAATGTCATTGGTCGGCTCGTCAAGCAGCAACACGTTGCCTTCCTGCTTGAGTGCCATGGCGAGATGCAGGCGGTTACGTTCGCCACCGGAGAGTACACCGCATTTTTTTTCTTGGTCTGCCCCACTGAAATTGAAGCGGCTCAGGTAGGCACGACAGTTGATGTCGCGGCCACCCATGCGTATCAGCTCGTTGCCTTGGCTGATGACCTGGTAGACGGAAAGGTCGGGCTGTATGTCCTTGTGGCTCTGGTCGACGTAGGAGATCTTGACGGTCTCGCCTACCTCGAAAGAGCCTGCGTCAGGTGTTTCCAACCCCATTATCATGCGGAAGAGGGTCGTTTTTCCCGCACCGTTAGGACCAATGACGCCTACGATGCCGCCTGGAGGAAGCATGAAATCAAGATCTTTTATCAGGAGCTTTTCGCCGAAAGACTTGCAGACACCATGTGCTTCGACTACCTTGTTGCCCAGACGCGGCCCGTTGGGAATGAATATCTCCAGCCTCTCTTCGCGTTCCTTCTGTTCTTCGTTGAGCAATTTGTCGTAGCTGTTCAGGCGTGCCTTACCCTTTGCCTGGCGTGCCTTAGGCGACATGCGTACCCATTCCAGCTCGCGTTGCAGAGTTTTACGGCGCTTGCTTGCCACCTTCTCTTCCTGCTCCATGCGCTTTGTCTTCTGTTCGAGCCAGGAAGAATAGTTGCCTTGCCAAGGAATACCTTCACCTCGGTCAAGTTCCAGAATCCAGCCTGCAACGTCATCAAGGAAGTAACGGTCATGCGTCACGGCAATAACTGTGCCCTCGTACTGCGTGAGGTGTTGTTCCAGCCAGTCAATGCTTTCAGCATCAAGATGGTTGGTCGGTTCGTCAAGCAACAACACGTCCGGTTTTTGTAAAAGTAGACGGCAGAGTGCCACGCGACGACGTTCACCACCGCTCAGCTCCTTGATAGATTGATTAGCAGGCGGACAGCGAAGTGCATCCATTGCACGTGCTAACTTATTGTCTAAATTCCATGCATCTGTACTGTCAATGATGTCTTGCAATTCGCCTTGCCGTGCAAAGAGTTGGTTCATTTTATTCTCATCCTCATAGTATTCAGGCAGACCGAACTTCTGGTTTATCTCTTCATACTCTACCAAGGCATCCACGATATGTTGAACACCCTCTTTAACTACTTCGATAACGGTCTTGTTGTCGTCAAGTTTGGGTTCCTGTTCCAAATAGCCGACGCTATAGCCTGGACTCCACACGACGTTGCCCTGATATTGCTGTTCGATGCCAGCAATGATCTTCATGAGGGTTGATTTACCTGCACCGTTCATACCTACGATACCTATCTTGGCACCATAGAAGAAAGAAAGGTATATATTCTTGAGAACCTGCTTCTGATTCTGTTGGATGGTTTTGCTTACGCCGACCATCGAAAAGATGATCTTCTTATCGTCTGTCGTTGCCATGGAATTACTTCATTACTTCAGTTTGTCATCGCTGAGTTTCATTGCCCTATAGGCCTGTTGTGTCGTGAGGACTGTTTTGAATTTAGCGTAGTGCTTACGCAGAAGTGCCGGTTCCTGCTCTTCTTGCTTCTGCTTCAAATCGAAGAGTTGGTCGCATTGTGCAGCGGTGAGCTTGTTTGTGATGATAGCATCCTCCAGCTTGTCCTTAAGCTTCTGATATGGATCTTTCAAATCTGACAGCTCCTTGAGATAGGCTTCGAGCAGTGGTTTGAACTTCTCTTCTACGTCACTCTTTAGTTTAAGGCTTTTCAGGACATAGGCAATACGTGCGTCTCGCTTAGCCCCTGCCTGTGCGGTGGTGGGTATGCCGATAGCCAGGCAAATAAACACGGTTGCAATATATACGAGATGTTTCATTGTATTTCTATAATTGATGGTTTGTATTTTTATAGTTGAAGGATTGTGTTTCTATAATTGAGGGAGAGTATTTCTATAATTGATGGATTGTATTTTTATAGTTGAAGTTTTGTGTTTCTATAATTGATGGATAGTGTTTTTATAATTGAA
>JAFLUV010000034.1:12524-14047 GCA_022508635.1 Prevotellaceae bacterium | reverse complement strand
GTTTTTATAGTTGAGGGTTTGTTGTTGTATATGGATTCCTGGGTTATTTGCCAGAGAATCTGCTGTAGAAGATTTGCATCCTGATGGGGTTGTCGGCTGTACCTCGTATTAGCTTGGTACTGCAGAGACTCAGGTCCTGCGTTACGGATACAAGCGTGGGGTTACCATAGCTGTCTGCCGTGGAGGATACGTTGACGGGAACGAGTACTACGTGGTTCCAGTCGGGATGCTCTGCTTCCCATTCCTCTTCCGTCTGGCCGAGTTCCTTCATGCCGTTAGTCTTTTCGTGCCGGATGTACGAGATGAGGCGGCTGAGGTTACTGAACTCATAGCAGTTGAAGATAGGCTGGAAGGAGGTGGTGAAGGATTGTTGTTGGTCGGTCACCTGATGATTCTCGAAGAAGGTACGAAAGTTCTGTTTGCGCACGAGCAGCAGATTTCCGGGGATGCCGAGTGCATAGCTGTCGTCCTGTGCGTTCTCGTCTTGGTTGTTGATGCGATGCAGGGTGAGGGATGCGCGGCTTATGCTGTCGTTCTCGTGTCCGTGATAGATTTCGTTGACGGGCAGGATGAGTTCCGTGCAGATGCCTGCAGGTGTCTTGAGCATCGTATATGCGTCGTTGCCTGTCAGCCCTGTAAGGTTGCTGCTTTCGAATTGTGTGCTTTGGATTACTTCTGGGGTCGCTGCGAAGCGACAGAGTCCTGTCAGGGTCGAATCCGGATAGGCGGTGTCGGTGAATCGGAAGTTGATGTTCATCGTGCTCACCTCTATGTTGAGCATGGTGCCTGTGCCGCTTGTGGTGCGGAAGTAGAAACCGGGGCAGACGTTGCGTATGAAGGTGTATGAGTCGCGGAACAGTCTGGGGTTGGTGTAGTATGCGTTCATGATTTTGTCGCCGACTTCACGTGGTAGCACGATGCGTATGTTGGGTGAGTAGCTCATGCTTTGTCGTTGTTCGTCGCTTATTATGTAGTCGGTGGCGGTGAATACTTTCGTTGCGACGGCGCCGTCCTGTGGGTTGACGAACTGCCACAGGTCGGTATTGGTGTAGAATCTGTCCGATTCCTCGATGATTTTTCCTTCTTCCATGCTCAGGGGCCATACTTCCATCTTCATGGGGTTATTCTTGTCGCCGAAGGTGTTCTTGAGGAAGAGGCGTAGTTCTACGGACTCGCAGAGCATGCCGTCTGCTGCGGGGACGATGGCCGAGCGGTCGGGGAAGGTGAAGTCCTCGAATGTATGGAACTGTGCCGCAAAGGCGGCTGTGACGGCTTCGTCTGTTTCCGGGTCGATGACCTTGCCTACGTAGCAGGTGTTGCTACTGGCGAGCACCATGTCGTTGATCAGGTCGTTGGAGAGGACGCCATAGTTGGCGCTCGAGGTGGTGACTGCATCTTGGTTGGGGACCAGGCCT
Source organism: Prevotellaceae bacterium (assembly GCA_022508635.1). Taxonomy (GTDB): domain Bacteria; phylum Bacteroidota; class Bacteroidia; order Bacteroidales; family Bacteroidaceae; genus Physcousia. The sequence goes on along the minus strand of JAFLUV010000034.1, from coordinate 12,632 downwards.
ATGGAGCCGGTGTCTTCTTCGCAGCCTGCGAGGAGGAGGGCTATGGCCAGGAGGGCGGCCGGATATGCGTGGAGGAGTTGTTTCATGTAGGGTGTGGGTGCGTTGGCT
>JAFLUV010000034.1:0-12424 GCA_022508635.1 Prevotellaceae bacterium | reverse complement strand
ATGTCTTCCCGTCCTATGCTCCAGATGGCGTCATAGAATGGCGGGTAGGTGGTGGCGAAGTCTTCTCTGTTGACCGGTGGCAGGCAGGGCTTTTCGAGTCCTTCGGCATACGTCTCGAGTTCGGGGTTTGCTGCCAGGAGGGCCATGCCGTCGGCGTATTTGATGCCGAGTTTATTGAGCATGGGCATGAGCTTCTTCTCGCCGAGGCCTCTTGTTGCGGAGATTGTGGTGCCGCGGAATGTGATGATGCCCTCCATGTTGGATGGGACGGGCGCCTTTGCCATGGTCGGCGGCGAGGGGGTGAATATGACTTTGCAGCTGCGGAACGATGGCTCTTCGGCGTAGGCTGTCTTGATGTAGAGGGGGACGATGCTGCTCATCCAGCCGATGCAGTGTATGATGTCGGGCGTCCATTTGAGCTTCTTGATGGTTTCGAGTACGCCCCGGGCGAAGAACGCCGCACGTTCGGCGTTGTCCTCGTATTCCTTGCCGTCGGGTCCTGTAGTCATCTCGCGCTTGTCGAACAGGTCGTCGTTGTCGATGAAGTATATTTGCATCCGTGCCGACGTGATGCTCGCCACCTTGATGACGAGCGGATGGTCGCTGTCGTCCACTACGATGTTCATGCCGCTCAGTCTGATGACCTCGTGCAGTTGGTTGCGACGTTCGTTGATGATCCCCCATTTGGGCATGAAGGAACGTACCTCACGGTTCCTCTCCTGGGTTGCCTGGGGCAGGTGCCTGCCCATTAGGGACATGTCCGACTCGGGTACGTAGGGCATCATCTCTTGCGTTACAAAGAGGATCTTCTTGGCTTTACTCATCGCGCGTTGTATTTAGAATTGTGCAAAGGTACAACTTTTTTTCGTATATACAATGGATGTACAGTCGTTTTCGCGTTTTGGACGGAATAAAGTGCGAAAAGCTTCCCTATCTCGCCGAATCTGTGTTACTTTGCGCGTCCTTTCGAGCTATAGTTATGAAGACAATAGAGACTATCAGTGAGTTGCGCGAGTGTCTGCACCGTCACCGCGCCCAGGGCCATACCGTGGGCTTCGTCCCCACGATGGGTGCCCTGCACGAGGGTCATGCCTCGCTGGTGCGGCGCAGCGTCGGCGAGAACGACCTGACCGTAGTGAGCATCTTCCTCAACCCTACGCAGTTCAACGATCCCCGCGACCTCGAGCGCTATCCGCGTACCCTTGAGGCCGACTGCCGCCTGCTCGACCAGTGCGGGGCCGACATAGCCTTCGCCCCCACGGTTGCGGAGGTCTACCCCGAGCCCGATACACGCCGCTTCAGCTATCCTCCCACCGACAGCGTCATGGAGGGTGCTATGCGGCCCGGCCACTTCAATGGCGTGTGCCAGGTGGTGAGCAAGCTCTTCGCCTTTGTCGAACCCACGCGTGCCTACTTCGGAGAGAAGGACTACCAGCAGATTGCCGTAGTCCGCCGCATGGTGGATGCACTCGGCCTGGGCGTAAGCATCGTGCCCTGCCCCGTCGTCCGTCAGGAGGACGGCCTGGCCATGAGCAGTCGCAACGCCCTGCTCTCTCCCGACGAGCGCCGCCTGGCCGCCAATATCTACCGCGTCATGGAGCGGAGCCGCAGCCTCGGCCTTACCGTCGCCCAGGCGCACGACTACGTAGTCCGGCAGCTCGATGCCATGGACGGCCTCCGCGTGGAGTACTTCAGCATCGTCGACGGCGATACGTTGGCCGACGTCTCTTCGTGGGACGATGCCCCGTCCGTCGTAGGCTGCATCACCGTCTTCTGCGGGAGCCTTCCCGTCAGGCTCATCGATCATATCAGGTATAAGTAGCAATAGCCATGTTCATAGAAGTACTGAAGTCCAAGCTCCACTGCGTAACCCTCACCGAGGCCAACCTCCACTACATGGGCAGCATCACCATAGACGAGGACCTCATGGACGCCGCAGGCCTCGTCCCCGGCGAGAAGGTGCAAGTGGTCAACAACAATAACGGAGAGCGCCTCGAGACCTACGTCATCCGCGGCCAGCGTGGCAGCGGCTGCATCTGCCTCAACGGTGCGGCGGCGCGCAAGGCCGTAGTCGGCGACGTCCTCATCATCATCGCCTACGCCCTCATGGATATAGACGAGGCACGCACCTTCACCCCGAAGGTCGTCTTCCCCGTCAACAACCGCCTCCCCTGAGCCGCCCAGCCGTCTATAAATAAGCGTTTTGTGAATTCTCGTTTTGATCAAAATAGAATTCACAAAAACACTTAAGTAAAACTGTCAAAACATTTAACTAGAATTTTAGAAATAGTTAACTAAAAACCCTCAAAACAGTTAAGTGCTTTTTCGGTATCTGTTCGCTGTTTGAGATATTCTTTAGGGATGCGGACACGGATGTAATGAATTTCCCTAATGACCGTTGGAGGTTCCCTTTTCCGTAAATTGCTCAAGGTCTGCTTTCTTGGGTCCACGTGGAGACAAGAAGAAGGATTACTGTGGAGAGTGTCCGTCTGAGATGGTTTTGTTATCTATATGATATAATAATGAGTAGTCGGCTTATGTGAAGGTTAGCAATGACATCTGTTTTACCCGAATTGCCAAAAATCGACTCGTTTCGCCTGAGTCTCGTTTTGTGATGCAAATAAATATAGGACAAATATCTATTGAGGCAAAGGATTTTTTTCCTATAGAATAGTGTTTTGCTACTAATGCTATGTGTGGCAGTCGTTTTTCCTGACAAATCGTGTCGAAGATGTAAATCGCAGAAACATTTATATACAACCTAAAAAAGGAGGATGTCTCAAAACGCTTGAGACACCCTCCTTTTTATTATCTTTAACAGATGCGGCGGCTTATTCCTCCGTACCCATCAGAATCTTCATCATCTCAACAGCAGAGTAAGGAACGGGAGTGCCGGGGCCGAAGATGGCTGCAACGCCTGCATCGTAAAGATATTCATAGTCCTGGGCGGGAATTACACCGCCGGCAATGACCATGATGTCCTCGCGCCCCAGCTTCTTCAGCTCTTCGATGAGCTGCGGAATGAGCGTCTTGTGGCCGGCAGCCAGTGAGCTGGCTCCTACGATGTCCACGTCATTCTCTACTGCCTGACGCGCTGCTTCGGCGGGAGTCTGGAACAACGGTCCCATGTCCACGTCGAAGCCACAGTCAGCATAGCCTGTGGCAACAACCTTTGCGCCACGGTCGTGACCGTCCTGACCCATCTTGGCAACCATGATGCGGGGACGGCGACCTTCCTTCTTGGCAAACTCGTCGGTCAAGGCACATGCCTGATCGAAGAACTTGTCGTTCTTACTTTCACTTCTATACACGCCTGAAATAGTTCTGATTACTGCTTTGTATCGACCTACGATGGCTTCGCAGGCATCACTGATTTCACCCAAAGTGGCACGATGACCAGCGGCACGGACGGCTAAGTCAAGCAGATTGTCCTTACTTTTCTTGCCTTCGTTGAACTCGCGAACGCACTCGGTGATAGCCGCAAGGTCAGCCTTAACCTGAGCCTCGTCGCGCTTTGCCTTGAGTTCCTTCAGGGAATCCTCCTGCTGCAGACGCACTGCGGTGTTGTCAATCTCAAGGATATCGATGGGATCCTCGTGCTCCAGACGGTATTTGTTCACACCGACGATGGTCTGTACACCGCTGTCAATGCGAGCCTGAGTACGTGCCGAAGCCTCCTCGATACGCATCTTGGGCAGACCGGTCTCGATGGCCTTTGCCATACCGCCCAGCTTCTCGATTTCCTGAATATGCTCCCAAGCCTTGTGATAGAGTTCATAGGTGAGCTTCTCCACATAGTATGAGCCTGCCCATGGGTCGATGTGCTTGCAGACCTGTGTCTCGTTTTGTATGTAAATCTGCGTATTACGTGCGATACGTGCACTGAAGTCCGTAGGCAGGGCAATCGCTTCGTCAAGGGCATTCGTGTGCAAGCTTTGGGTATGACCCAGTACGGCAGCCATTGCTTCGATACATGTTCGGCCTACGTTGTTGAAGGGATCCTGCTCTGTCAACGACCATCCTGATGTCTGAGAGTGCGTACGCAAAGCCATAGACTTCGGGTTCTTTGCTCCGAAGCTCTTCACGATTTTTGCCCATAGCAAACGGCCTGCACGCATTTTCGCTATTTCCATGAAATGGTTCACGCCAATAGCCCAGAAGAAGGAGAGGCGGGGAGCGAAAGCATCCACGTCGATACCGGCATTGATACCAGCACGCAGGTAGTCCATACCATCGGCCAAAGTGTAGGCCAGCTCGATGTCGGCTGTTGCACCAGCTTCTTGCATGTGGTAGCCAGAGATGGAGATGCTGTTGAACTTAGGCATCTTTTGTGATGTGTATTCAAAGATGTCGGCAATAATCTTCATGGAGAATGCAGGTGGATAGATATAGGTGTTACGCACCATGAATTCTTTCAGAATGTCATTTTGGATGGTGCCTGCCATTTCTTCCAACTGTGCACCTTGCTCCAGACCGGCATTGATGTAGAATGCCAAAACAGGTAGCACTGCACCGTTCATTGTCATTGAAACGGACATCTTGTTCAAGGGGATGCCGTCAAAGAGAACCTTCATGTTTTCCAGCGAACAGATGCTCACGCCTGCCTTACCCACATCGCCAACAACGCGCTGGTTGTCGGGGTCGTAGCCACGATGTGTGGGCAGGTCGAAGGCAACAGACAAGCCTTTCTGTCCGGAAGCAAGGTTACGGCGATAGAAGGCATTGCTCTCTTCGGCCGTAGAGAAACCAGCGTACTGGCGAATCGTCCACGGGCGGAAGGGGTACATCATGCTGTAGGGACCACGCAGGAAAGGCGGGATGCCAGCTGCGAAGTCCAAGTGTTCCATGCCTTCGAGGTCTTCCTTAGTATATACGGGTTGGATGTCAATCTGCTCGGCTGTCTTCCAGTTGGCAGTGATACCATTCTCCTTTTGCCAGGCGTGGCCGTTCTTAGCCTTGATGCCTGCAAAGATATCTATATTATTAAATTGTTTGCGTGCCATAAATATCAGATTCCGAGTTTTGCATTGTACTCCTTGAGAGTTTCAAGCTGGTTAGATCTTACATGAATGAAGTTCTCGATGCCTGCTGCCTTGAGTTCCTCTGTGCAAGCCGGTGCACCAGCCACAACGTAGAGGGCACGGCCGTTGAGGTACTTAAAGGCGGGGATAGCGTACTCGGCATATTCGTCGTCGCTCGAACAGATGACTACAATGTCGGCACCTGCTGCGATGGCGGCGTCTACGCCTTCTTCTATAGTCTTGAAGCCGAGGTTGTCGATGACCTGATAGCCAGCGGCTGCTAAGAAATTGCAGCTGAACTGGGCACGAGCTTGACGCATTGCCAGGTTGCCGATGGTCAGCATGAAGGCGACAGGCACCTTGGTTGCCTTTTCGGTCGTGAGGCGTAGATTCTCGAAGTCACTTGCCAGTCGAGATGCCTTGATGGCAGGAATATTACTCTCGCAGCTACAGCTGTTTTTGCAACATTCAAGAGCTTTCTTGCCTTCGCTCTTTTCCGTGAAATTGGGGAATTGGTTCGTACCGAGCAAGAACTCTTTGCGCTTGCCAGCATTGGCGTGCCGTGTGGCATTTGTCTCGTTGATAGTGTTCTGCACTGTACCTGCTTTCGCTGCAGTCAGGAAACCACCCTCTTCCTCAACTGCGAGGAAGAGTTTCCATGCCTGGCCGGCGAGAGCAGAAGTCAGCTCTTCAATGAAGTAGGAACCACCGGCAACGTCAACCATGCGGTCGAAGTGACACTCGTCTTTGAGTAGCAACTGCTGGTTGCGGGCGATGCGCTCTGCAAATTCTGTCGGCACTTCGTAGGGCATGTCGAAGGGTGTCACAACGATACTATCGACACCGCCGAGAGCAGCAGACATTGCTTCTGTCTGCGTGCGGAGCATGTTGACATAGCTGTCAAAGATAGTCATGTTGTATGTCGTGGTGTAGGCGCAGATATGCATTTTTGCGCTCTCCTTGCAGGGAGTGTACTGGCTGACAATCTGAGCCCAGAGCATGCGTGCAGCACGTACCTTGGCAATCTCCATGAAATATACACCGTTGATGCCCAAGTTGAACTTAATGCTCTGTGCTGCCAGTTCAGGGGCGACACCAGCTTCGGTCAGCTCTGCCATGTATTCGTTGCCCCATGCCAAAGCATAACCAAGATCCTGATAGCTATAGGCACCGGCATTGGTGAGCATATAGGCGTTTACTGCAATAGGGCGGAACTTGGGATAGTCAGCGAAGGTCTCAACCAAGGTTTTGGCGTTTGCCAGTATGTCGGTTGTGTCCTTGCCCTTTGTGAGCATCTTCTCCAAGGGATCGAAACTGATACTGCCCTCAACCTTTTGTGCATCGGCACCTTTCTTCTGGAAATACTCTACGAGGATTTGAGCCAGTTCGAGTGTCTTGCACTGGCAAGTGATGAAGTTCAGTTCTACACAATCCACGTAAATGCCTTCAAGCAGAGTGTTGATATATTCGGCACTGACGTTTTCCGAAGGGATGCGCAGGCCGAGGCTCGTCACACCCTTGTTCAGTATGTCGAGTGCCTTGGCGTTGGCCTCTTTGGGACATTCACACTGGATGTCCTGACGGACAAACCATTCGTTGTCGGCAGCTTTGTTGCCGCGTACGTAGGGGAACTCGCCAGGTAGGGCATTGACGAGGGGAAGTTTGTCCACGTCCTCCTTACGATAGAAGGGCTCCATACTGAAGCCTTCATTGGTTCTCCACACCATTTTCTTCTGATAGTCGGCTCCCTTGAGGTCTACCTCAATCTTGTCACGCCATTCTTGGGCGCTTGGGGCGGTAAAATCAGAAAAGAGTTTTTCTTTATTATTTGCCATGTAAATAAATAATTATTATGTGTGTTGTTCGTGTTAAATTGTACGCAAAGTTACTCAATTTTATGCTTCCAGCAAAATTATTCACTCGAAATCGGTTAAATCTTTCGCCTAAGGGTAAGATTTGTGCTTTACGTGTTACAACGTAAGGCTTTTCTTCGTACCTTTGCGCTTCAAAAGGATAACATCGAATAAAGAATACAGAAATATGGATTGGTTACAAGGTCTGTTTACATCAACCGATAGCGTGGCACACATCGTTTTGCTCTATGCGCTGGTCATCTCCGTAGGAATCGGCTTGGGGCGCATCAAAGTGGCTGGCATCTCACTGGGAGTCACCTTTGTGCTTTTCGCTGGTATCCTGGCTGGTCACATTGGTTTTACGGGAACCTTGAACGTGTTGACGTTCATTCAGGATTTTGGTCTCATCCTTTTTGTCTATTGCATTGGTTTGCAAGTCGGACCGGGCTTTTTCGAGAGTTTTAAGAAGGGCGGTGTCCAGTTAAACGTCATGGCGATGAGCATCGTGTTGCTCAACGTGCTCTGCTGCGTAGGGCTTTATTTCTTGGTGTTCTATAAGGCGGATGCTACTTCCGCGGTCAATTCCAGCAACCTTGCTATGATGGTGGGCGTGCTCTGCGGTGCAGTCACCAACACACCAGGTCTCGGCGCAGCCACGGAAGCTTGTAACCAGATATTCGGTTCTTCCGCTCCTGCTATTGCTAACGGCTATGCTTGTGCCTATCCTCTTGGTGTGATTGGCATCATTGGGGCAATGATAGCTATTCGTTTCCTTTGCCGTATCTGTCTGAAGGACGAGCAGAGGCAAATTCAAGAGGAGCAGGCTGCCAATCCGCACGCAACGCCGCATCGTATGACGCTTGTGGTGAAGAATGCCTATCTTGCAGGCCGTACAATCCTACAGGTTCGTCAGTTTCTTGGGCGCGATTTTGTTTGCAGTCGTATCTTGCAGAACGGACACGTCAGCATTCCTAACCGCGATACGGTTATTGCAGAGGGGGATAAGATGTTCATCACTTGTGCACAGGACGATGCCGAGGCTATTCGCGTCTTCATCGGACCGGAGGAGAACGTTGTCTGGGAAGAACAGGACGTGCCGATGGTCAGCAAGCACATCCTTGTCACCCAGCCCTCGATGAATGGTAAAACCTTCGGACAGATGCACTTCAGTTCCGTCTATGGCGTTAACGTTACGCGTATCCGCCGAGGCGACATGAACCTCTATGCCGACCGCAACCTGCGTATGCAGGTAGGTGATCGCATTGTCGTTGTCGGACCGGAAGATGCTGTAGACCGCGTGGCGCATAAGATGGGCAACAGCGTCAAAAAGCTCGACCATCCCAACCTTGCTGCTATCTTCGTAGGTATCTTCGTAGGTATTATTTTCGGAGCAATTCCCATTGCCATTCCCGGTGTGCCGACACCCGTCAAGCTTGGTCTGGCTGGAGGCCCCCTCATCATCGCGATCCTTATCGGTCGCTTCGGCTACAAGGCAAAGCTCGTGGCTTATACTACGACAAGCGCAAACCTTATGCTCCGCGAGATAGGACTTGCCTTGTTCCTTGCCAGTGTCGGCATCAAGGCGGGAGCCAGTTTCATGAGCACTGTTGTCAAGGGTGATGGACTGACCTACGTCTGGTGTGGCTTCCTCATCACCGTTCTGCCACTTCTTGTCGTAGGTGTCATAGCTCGTCTTTTCTACAAGATAAATTATTTCACTTTGATGGGTATGATAGCTGGCAGTACTACCGATCCTCCTGCTCTTGCATTTGCCAATCAGACGGCGAACAACGATGCTCCTTCCGTGGGCTACAGTACTGTCTATCCCCTCTGTATGTTCCTTCGCATCCTCACGGCGCAGCTTATCATCCTGCTGCTCTGTGTTGTCTGAGGAAGGGAACAATACAATGCGGTTATTCCTTCCCCGGGGTAATAACGAGAACCTTGATGTAGTCTTTTAAGCGAAATAGGGAATTGCCGGCACGATTCTGCGAGTCGGCAATGAGCAGGATTGTCTGCTTGCCGTCGGCTGTTCCCGGTCCTAAGCACATGCCTTCGTAGTTGGCAAAATTCTTTTTGCCGAAGAGACGTATCCCCGTGCTGAAGGCGTAAAGCAGTCTTTTGTGAAGAAACTCCGTTGTGTCCAGTCTATGGAGTGGAAGTGAGGTGTCTGCTATGGCTTTTGTCGTACATGGATTGACGCAAAAGAGGCGGATGTTGCACTGGGCACGGTTGTAGCGTTTGGGGATATTGATTTCGCGCTCCATTACAATCAGTGTGGTATCTGCTGTGGCTAATAGTTCAGATACGCCGAAAGCGAAGACTCTGGGCTTGCGGATTGTAGCGGGTTTCTCAGTCATATATGCATACTGACGCAGGGGCTGCAGATCGGTGCCGAATGACTGAATGCGTAGCAGGGTAGGGAAGGGAGTCTCGTAGGTGGTACGTGTGGTCACGTCATCGCGCAGTCCTTGTTCCGTTGTCGTCCAGAAGATGCCTTGGCCGGCATTGTATGTCAGTGCCTCGAACCCGTAGTTGGGGAAGATGTTCCGGGTGCTGAAGCATGCCGGCACTGAGAGGCGTCGGCCTGTGGGTGTGCCTTCTTCGGTAAGTTCCAATATCTGTTGGTCGTCCTCAGCAGAGACGAAGAAGCCTCTGCCGGGAACGTATGCGATTCCTTCGCTGTCCCTTGCTCTGCCTGATGTCTGGGTATCAAAGTGGTGGGCGACGAACCGCATCTCGTCAATGTCGCCTGACGGGCGGAAGCTGATGCTTACTTCCGTCCATCCGTCGGCTTCCTGCTTGTCGCTGACGAGTGCGTACCGGCTGCCTTCTATGTGTGTGATGCCGCTGTAGTTCCCTTTCGGAATGCCCCACTTTTTCATGTCGTGCTGCCTGAAGCTCTGCACCTCTTGGGGAAAGAGTGCCGTTGCCTGTAGCAGCGCGAGGAGGGCAAGGTGCGTTCTCATTCTCTCTTACTTGGAAACGGGAGAGGCGTAGACGGAGCCTTTGGCGCGCTCCTGCTCTATGTAGGCTTGCATTTTGTGGACTACATCGGGGTGCTCGCGGGCAACGTTCTCCTGCTCGTAGGGGCTTTGCATGTCGTAGAGTTGCGGTTCCTTGGAGTAGCCGCTCTCCATGTTGGGGCCATAGATGACGGCGGGGCCGTTGCTTGGGGAGATGTACTTCCACTGGCGGGTGCGGACGGAGATGGTGTGGTCGGCGGCTTGTTCCAGGATGTACGGGCGATCCGTGTGGTCTTCTCCCAGAAGGGTGGGGAGGTGGTTCTGGCTGTCGGTTGCTACGCCGCTCGGGATGCGGGCTCCTACGAGGGCACTCAGGGAGGCCAGCCAGTCGATCTGCGAGACGAGGGCGTCCGATGTCTGGCCTGCCTTTACCTTTTTCGGCCAGGAGACGATGGCCGGTACGATGGTGCCGCCTTCGAAGGTGCTGTATTTGCCGGAGCGGTACGGGCCTGCGGGCTTGTGGTCGCCGAGGAGCTCTACTGCCTGGTCCTGATAGCCGTCGTCTACGACTGGGCCGTTGTCGCTGCTCAGGATGATGAGTGTGTTCTGGCGCAAGCCCAGGCGTTCCAGCTCGCGGACGATTTGCCCCACTGTCCAGTCGAACTGTGCGATGGCGTCGCCCCTGAAGCCCATCGGGTTCTTTCCGCGGAAGCGGTCGTGGGGGAAGCGCGGCACGTGTACGTCGTTCGTGGCCAGATACATGAAGAAGGGCTCTTGCCGGTGCCTTTGGATGAACCCGATGGCGTGGGCGGTGATGCTGTCTGCTATGTTCTCGTCTTTCCAGAGTGCCTTGCCGCCGCCTTTCATGTATCCGATGCGGCCGATGCCGTTCACGATGCTCTGGTTGTGTCCGTGGCTGGCTTTCAGGTTGAAGAGCAGCTCGGGGTTGTCCTTGCCTGTCGGTTCGCCCGGGAAGTTCTCCTGGTAGCTTACCTGAATGGGAGCCGTCTCGTCGTAGTTGGCCACGTGGCCTTGCTCGATGAAGACGCAGGGCGTGCGGTCTGCCGTGGCTGCCATGATGTAGTGGTAGTCGAAGCCGAGGTCGCCCGGGTGCATGGGCAGCTGTGCGTTCCAGTCCTGTTCGCCGTCCTTGTCGCCCAGTCCCAGGTGCCATTTCCCGACGGCTGCCGTGGCATAGCCTGCGTTCTTGAAGGCGTCGGCGATGGTGAACTGCTCGGGGCGTATGATCATTCCTGCGTTGCCCCGGGCGATGTCCGTGCCGGCGCGCCGGAAGGCGTACTCGCCTGTCAGGAGGCCGTAGCGCGAGGGCGTGCTCGTGGCTGCGATGGCGTGGACGTTGGTGAAGCGGATGCCGCTCCCGGCCAGGGCGTTGACGTTGGGCGTCCGTACCCTCGTCGCCCCGAAGCATTCCAGGTCGCCGTAGCCGAGGTCGTCGGCGTAGATGACTATCACGTTGGGGGATTGGCGGTTGTTTACTGAGGGGTTTCCCTTCTTTGCCTTCGCGGCGGCGGGAATGACGGGCAGCAGCGCGGAGGCCAGCGTGCCGTATCGCAGTAGTGTTTCTTTTCTCATTGTCGTATGTGGTGTTCTTTAGTGTTGCATGGTGAAGAAGACCAGCAGGCTGTTGTCAGGCAGGGGGAGCTGCTCGCCGTCCACGAGGACGGCCTTCAGGCTGAACTGCGGCATCGTGCTCCCGAAGCCCAGGCCAGCGTCTCGCTCCGATGCGTCGAGCAGGAAGTTCATGCCGCTCTTGAACCTGAACAGGACGTTGTGCTTCTCTCCGCCGTAGGCCAGCGTCAGCGAGGCGACGATGTCGCCCATCTCCCAGACGGGCGAGACCCCGTCCGTGTGCAGCGACCAGCCGTACTGGGCCGTCAGGTCCATGCCGGGCGTCTCTGCCAGGGCCGATTGCAGTGCCTCGTTGTGCGCAGCCAGATGGCTGGCGGTGCTGATGGGGAACTGGTGGAAGATGATGCTCCGCATGTCGTAGTCCGTCACCGTGATGCTTGCGCCTTCCAGCCTCTCGATTGCCATCTCCCCGGCCTCGCCGCCGTCCTCGTCCTCCTTCCCGGGCATCGGATTCACTGCCCGCAGGATGACGTACGCGCCGTCGTACTCTCCGGCTATCGCCTTGCCGTAGTCCGCCATCTCCTGCTGCGTCAGCCTTGTCCTTGGCGGCTGCTCGCTCCTGCATGCCGCCAAGGCCGCTATCGCCGCTGCCGCCGCCAGTATCCCTGCGCATTTCATCATCTTCCTCGGTATCATAGTGCGTGTTCTTCTTGTCATGACGGGCAAAAAGCTGCCGACATGACAGGTGAAAGGTCGCCGGCTCGAGGCCTTTCCAAATACAATAACGTATTTGCCCCTGCATTTATTGCCCAGCCGTCCCCGCTTCCCTGCTTCCCGCGCCCTTTTCCCTTGCCCTTTTTCCTTCCGTGCTCCTCCTCTCCTCTGTTCCCCCGTTCCGTTTCGCGTCCCGTTCGTGGCTTTTGAGCCCCGTGAGCCTCTCCTGCCTCGCGCGCGTATATAATATATAATGTGTACTCCCGCCGTTCCGTCGTTT
>JAFLUV010000033.1:12292-16265 GCA_022508635.1 Prevotellaceae bacterium | reverse complement strand
TTATTCTGCTTTCTTGGCCTTTGTCTTGCGAGAGCTTTTCTTGGGAGCAGCCTCCTGATTCTCAGAGGGCAGACCGGCAAGCTCACGGTCAATCATAATACGGCCGCAGTATTCACAGACAATAATCTTCTTGCGACTGCGGATATCGAGCTGGCGCTGGGGCGGTATCTTGTTGAAGCAACCGCAGCAGGCATCACGCTGTACGGAAACAATGCCCAGACCGTTGCGGCTGTTGCGACGGATACGCTTGAAGGCATTGAGCAAGCGAGGCTCAATGGTTATCTCAATGTTCTTGGCACGCTCGCGGAGCTTCTCTTCCTCAGCCTTTGTCTCGCTGACGATTTCCTCCAGCTCGTCCTTCTTCGTTTCAAGCATCACGCGGCGGTCGTTGACATCGAGATTGCAATGCGTCATCTCAGTGGTCTTCGTCTTGAGCAGTTCCTTTGCCTCGCCTATCCTTTTCTCATGCAGCTGGTTGTCCAGCTCGGCATACTCCACCTGCTTGCTCAGGCTGTCATACTCACGGTTGTTGCGCACACTCTGCATCTGCATGTTGTAGCGCTCAATGTTCGCATTGTTCTCCTGAATCTTGCCACTGCGCTCGTTGATGTCACGCTTCAGTTCAAGGATTTCGGTGTTCATCTTCTCTATGCGCGTCGTCATGCCGGCAATCTCGTCCTCCAGGTCCTGTACCTCAAGAGGCAGCTCGCCACGGAGAGTCTTGATGCTGTCTATCTCCGACAGAATGCTCTGCAAGGCATAGAGGTTCTTCAGTTTCTCTTCTACGCTGTAGTCAGCGGGGTCTTTTGCTTTTTCTCGTGCCATAAATCACTTATTATTAAATCGTTTTTCTTCATTCTCTTACATTTCACCTTGTGCTCAAGAGCCTACAGGTATTTGATAGGATTGGTGCAGACGGTTGTCTTGAAGAGCGGCAATCGCGGACACTTCTCGCTCAGTATCTGATAGAAGATGTCCGTCGTATACTGTTCACTCTGGTAATGCCCGAGCACACCTATCTGTATCTGTCCGTCGTGGCCAAAGTAGTAGTGGTAGTGCATCTCTCCGGTAAGGAAAGCATCGGCCTGTATGCGCAATGCCTCATCCAGAAGGAAATCACCGGCTCCGCCACAGATGGCGACACTCTGCACGGGACGATGCAATAGCTCATTGTGCATCAGGCACTCAACGCCAAAGGCCTGTTTCACTCGCTGCAAGAAAGCAAACGAGTCCTCTCCCTCCGGCAAATAGCCTATCACACCACTGCCACACTGCACGGTATGTGCCTTTCCACCTATGCCCACCGTCACCTGTCGAGGCTGCAACAGCACAACATCCATCAGTCCCAGTCGCTCCGCCATCATGTAGTTGACACCGTCGACGGCGGCATCCATGTTCGTATGGGCAGAATATATGGCAATGTCGTTCTGTAGCGCAAGGCGAACGCAACGCTGCACGATATCGCCGTCTACCAGATGCTTCAGGCCACGGAAAATAAGCGGATGGTGCGAAACAATCATGTTGCACCCCAACTTCAATGCCTCGTGTATCACCTCTTCAGTGACATCCAGACACAATAAAGCCCCTGATACTTCCGCCTCCGTTAATCCCGTCTGCAAGCCGGCATTATCATAGCTCTCTTGCAGGGGCAGAGGCGCGAAATCTTCAAGGGCGTCAATGACATCTTGAACTCTCACGCTCATACATAACGTTTTTTCGGTCGCAAAGATACGAAAAATATTTAAGATAGAAGAATTAGGAACTAAGAATTAAGGATTTTTTTATTTTTCTTCGTACCTTTGTGTCCACTAATAAAATGCACCCCGAAAGGAATAAGAAAGGAATAAGCCTATGTCCGACGACATCCCCACATATTTGCCCGCAGAATGGCACGAGCAAGATGCCGTGCAGCTGACGTGGCCGCATGCCGCCACTGACTGGCAGCCCATCCTGGCAGAAGTAACGAGCTGCTACATAGACATGGCAAGGGAAATCTCCTCACGCGTATATCTTATTATCGTAACACCTGAGCCCTCGCACGTCCGCACTCTACTGGCTGGACACCTGCCTGCCGCAAATTTGCGGCATGTCACTTTCTGCCAAGCTCCCACCGACGACACCTGGGCACGCGATCATGGCTTCATCACCTTGCTCGCATCTGACGGTCCGCACCTGCTTGACTTCCGGTTCAACGGCTGGGGCGACAAGTTCGCAGCAGAGCAGGACAACCGCATCTGTCGCAGGATGGCAGAACAGGGCATACTGGACGGACACTATGAGGACCATCTCGACTTTGTTCTGGAAGGCGGCAGCATTGAGAGCGACGGGCAGGGCACCATCCTGACCACAAGCCAGTGCCTGCTTGCACCGCACCGCAACCAGCCACTCACACAAGCACAGATAGAAGAACGACTCCTCGCCACACTCCATGCAAAGCGCATTCTATGGCTCGACCACGGATATCTGGCAGGCGACGACACTGACAGCCATGTCGACACACTGGCACGCCTCTGTCCCGACGACACGATTGCATACGTCAAGTGTACTGATACTGACGACGAACACTATGATGAGCTCCTCCTCATGGAAGCACAGCTACAAGCGTTCCGCACGACAGCAGGCAAGCCCTATCGCCTCATCCCGCTGCCAATGGCAAAGGCGGTCTATGACGAAGACGGAACACGTCTGCCTGCCACATACGCCAATTTCCTCGTCACCAACGGAGCCGTCCTGACACCGACCTACGGAGATACGGCCACCGACCTCCTGGCACAGCAGCAGCTGCACGAGGCATTCCCCGGCCGCGACATCGTCGGCATCGACTGCCGCCCGCTCATCATCCAGCATGGCAGTCTGCACTGCTGCACCATGCAGTTCCCGACAGGAACAGCCGGAAGACTTAAGGAGACAGCGAAGGATTGACGCACCGAATACAACGAAAGCTAAAGGAGTTCAAACAAATGAAAGTAGGAATCATACAACAAAGCTGCACCAGCAGCATCACAGAAAACAGGAAGAAACTGGCATCCGCCATCGCCAGGCTGGCAGAGCAGGGCGCACGACTCGTCGTACTGCAAGAACTGCATGACAGCCCTTACTTCTGCCAGACAGAGGACACGACTGCCTTCCGCTACGCAACACCCATACCGGGCGAAGCAACGGAGTTCTACGGAAGGGTGGCAAAGGAGAACCACGTCGTACTCGTCACAAGCCTCTTCGAGCGCCGCACGGCAGGCCTCTACCACAACACGGCTGTCGTCTTCGAGGCTGACGGCACCATCTGCGGCATGCACCGCAAGATGCATATCCCCGACGACCCTGCCTATTACGAAAAGTTCTACTTTACTCCCGGCGACCTCGGCTTCCGTCCTATACAGACAAGCGTAGGCCGAATCGGCGTGCAGGTATGCTGGGACCAGTGGTATCCCGAAGGCGCACGTCTCATGGCTCTGCAAGGTGCCGAACTCCTCGTCTACCCCACTGCCATTGGCTACGAGAGCACCGATACGCCTGAGGAACAAGAGCGGCAGCGTGAAGCCTGGACCACCATCCAGCGCAGCCATGCTATTGCCAACGGCATTCCCGTCGTCAGCGTCAATCGTGTAGGCTTTGAGCCCGACCCAAGCGGTACGACAGGCGGCATACAGTTCTGGGGCAGCAGCTTCGTGGCAGGCCAGCAAGGCGAACTGCTCTACAGGGCAAGCACCGAAGCGGAAGAAACTGCCGTCGTAGAGATTGACCTCCAGCGCACTGAGACCGTCCGTCAGTGGTGGCCTTTCCTGCGCGACCGCCGCATTGATGCCTACGGCGACATCACAAAAAGATTCATTCCGTAAACAGCGGTACTATCGCTGTCATGAAGCTCCGGTCATGCGCACTGCTTGTTCCGGATGACCAGGTAACGCGGATGGCTTGAGCAGGCCATCCGCATCGTTTGTCCGGTTTATGTGTATCGTTTGCTTCTGCTATACGT
>JAFLUV010000033.1:0-12192 GCA_022508635.1 Prevotellaceae bacterium | reverse complement strand
AGGCCATCCGCATCGTTTGTCCGGTTTATGTGTATCGTTTGCTTCTGCTATACGTTTAACAAGCGCCTGAGATCCAAGCCTGCACTTCATTGCCCGCCACACGAAACTTCACCTCCTTGCCGGCAAATTCCAACGCATAGACACGGCTGGCATCGGAATGATAGTGCGGACGCGGGTCTGCACTGAGAATACCGCGAAGCGCTTCCAGTCGCCCTTCATCGAACGCTGCCTGCAATTCATCAGAAAGATTGACCCTGAGCGGTTCCGTAACCCGATTCTTCTCTTCGGCAAAGCCGCCCGTAGCATCGGGACGGCAATCAGTGAAAGGCAGATAGGGTTTTATGTCAAAAATAGGCGTACCGTTCATCATGTCAGCTCCCTCCACCTCTATCACCGGTCCGTCAGGCGTATGCAGCCGGATGGCAGTAATACGTACCGAAGAAAGACCAATGTTGTTGGGACGGAAAGGACTGCGAGTTGCCCACACACCCATACGACGATTGCCACCCAAACGTGGCGGACGCACCGTAGGCTGCCACTTGCCGCCCTCACGCCGCGCCTCGCTAAAATCCCAGAGAAGCCAGATATGGCTGAAACCCTCCAGCCCGCGCAACGCCTCCGGGTCGCGATACTCCTTCTCGAAAATAACCCTGCCCCTCAAGCCCTTGACCAGTCCACTCTGGCGCGGTATGCCGAACTTTGTAAGGAAATCAGTCTCTATGTGAGCAATGGGAGTCAATTCCATCTCCTAAACTCCTTATAATACAACAAGCCGGCACTGGTCAAGCCGAAAGGGAATGCCATCCAGATACCGACAAGTCCCCATCCGCAGACAAAGCCGAAAACATAGCCAAGCGGCAGCGAGATAAGAATATAGGCAATGAAAGCAATCCAGACCATTGCCTTCACGCGCGCCATGCCCCGCAGAGCATTAGCGTATGTACACTGCAAAGAATCACCAAACTGGAAAATGAGGAATGGTATAGTTATCGCTGCCACGAGGCCAACGACTTCAGCATCGCCGGTAAAGAGCATCCCTGCCACATCGCGTAGTAAAAACAAAGGCACACCCAAACAGAGCGCTATGAACCAGCACAAATGAAGCCCGGCAAAAGCAACCTGCCGCGTCTGTCCCAGCTCACCCTCTCCACGGTAAAAGCTCACCCTGACAGCAACGGCAGCCGACATCCCATAGTAAAGCATGAAAAAGAACTGGCTGATGATAATCATCACCTGGTGCGCCGCCAAAGCCATAGCCCCCAGCCATCCCACATAGACGGCACTGAAGCTGAACGAAGCAGCCTCCATCCCCATCTGCAACGCCACGGGCCACCCCAAGCGGTGTAATTCTTTTTGGTCTGTAAAGGAAAGGGAAGAACTGGAGAAATCCTCCGGATAGAATTTGTAACGCCTCGTCAGGTGAAATACTCCCATCATAAGAGCCAGCTGAACCAGCCGACTCATCAACGTAGAAAGACCTGCACCCAACAAGCCCATCTCGGGGAAACCACAAAGACCGAAGATAAGCAAGACGTTGCCAACGACATTAAATACATTGGAGACAAGCATAATCCACATGGGAGTAGTCGTGTCTTGAATAGCATCGCTGAACTGTTTGTAAGCATTGAATGCCATCTGTGGCAACAGGCTCAGCAACAGGACAAACAGATAAGGCCGCATCAACGGCAACAGATCCTCCGGAAGACCAAGCCAGGGCAACGCAACCAACAAGATGCACGCCAAAGACATCAGCAGCAGACCTACCATGCAACAAGACAGCAAGCCGTTCTTCAACTTGCCCGCCACGGCATGCTCCCTGCCCTCTCCCATCAAAGCACCCACCACGGGAGTCAGTCCATAGGAAAACCCCATGCCTCCGATGATGAGCAGTCCGAAAACATTATTTACGAAACCGGCAGCTGCCAGCTCGCTTGTTCCGTAACGTCCAACCATGAGCGTATCGGCGAAACCCATCAGGATAGTGCTCATCTGCCCCATCATGATAGGCACGCCGATACGCAGAAGGTCGACGTAGTGTCTTTTGTAAGCTCTTAGAGGAACCACTTCACGTAGCAGAAGTCCTGACGGTGAGGCAGGTTCTCGTTCTTCGGGAACATGCGGTAGCAGACCTTAAAGCTTCCTGCATTGTCAAGGCAATGAGTAGCGTTGAAAGTATACTGGTTACCGTCACGCTTAGTCATCGTGAAGGGGTCGATGTGGTAGATATGATCCTTACCATCCTTGTCCGTAAAGAGTGTCACAAGTTCTATGCCGATGGCATCGTCCAAGCCTGCCTCATCCACAACAATCTCAATGTTGTATTTCCGGCCTGCTTCGATAATACCATTTGCAAGGTCTTCCTCTTTGTTGACGCTGACAATCTTTATGTCATCCCAACGCTCTGCAACGGTTTCCTTCCAAAGAGCAATTTCCTTAGCAAGCTTGTTGTCGTCGGCATGTAGGAGAGCAGAACGGTCACGCAGTTTGTTGTAGAACTTGCTGTAGTAGTCGTCAAGCTGACGCTTCATGGTGTAGTGAGGAGCTATCTGGGCAATGCTGTTCTTGATAACCTTCACCCAACCGCTACTGAAGCCCTCTGCATTGCGAGCGTAATAGAGAGGCATTATCTCATTCTCAAGTAACGAATAGATGGTTGCTGCATCAAGCTGATCCTGGAATTCTTGGTTCTGATAGGTACGCTTCTCTGTAAGTGCCCATCCTGCTCCTACGCGATAGCCTTCCAGCCACCAACCGT
Organism: Prevotellaceae bacterium; assembly: GCA_022508635.1. Taxonomy (GTDB): domain Bacteria; phylum Bacteroidota; class Bacteroidia; order Bacteroidales; family Bacteroidaceae; genus Physcousia. Next base: position 9,437 of record JAFLUV010000033.1, on the reverse strand, counting down.
CAAGTACGGAAAGATTGACAACACCATTCATCAATGCTTTCTCGCCACTGGTACCACTGGCCTCGAGAGGACGTGTCGGAGTATTCATCCATATATCCACACCACTCACAAGGCGGCGTGCCAACTGCATGTCATAATTCTCCAAGAAGATAATTTTACCCAGGAACTCAGGACGCTGGCTAATCTCGTAGATACGCTTAATGAGCCCCTGGCCGGCACCGTCGGCTGGATGTGCCTTACCTGTGTACAAGAACTGAACGGGATAATTGGGATTGTTGACGATCTTGGAAAGACGCTCCAAGTCAGTGAAGAGCAGATGTGCACGCTTGTAAGTGGCAAAGCGACGGCCAAAGCCAATGAGCAGGGCATTGGGATTGATCTTCTCCATGAGAGACACAACACGACTTGGATCACCCTGATTCTTAAGCCAACTATCACGGAACTGTTCGCGGATATAGTCAACGAGCTTCGTCTTCAGTGCCATGCGTGTCTTCCATACCTCTTCGTCGCTGACGTTGTAGATAGCTTCCCAGATATGCTGGTTGCTCTGATCACTCAGATGTCTGGAATCGAAATGCTTAGCATAGAGTTTGCGCCATTCGTTGGCACACCATGTGGGGAAGTGCACACCATTGGTGACGTAGCCCACATGGCTCTCCTCGGGATAATAACCATTCCAAATGCCAGCAAACATATTTTTGCTGACCTCACCGTGAAGCCAGCTTACGCCGTTAACTTCCTGGGATGTATTGCAGGCAAAAGTAGACATACAAAAACGTTCGCCTTTATCATCGGGATTCATACGTCCCATGCCGATAAACTCGTCCCAGCTGATGCCAAGCATCTGAGGATAACCGCTCATGTACTTGCCAAAAAGGGCTTCGTCGAAGTAGTCATGACCTGCAGGCACCGGAGTGTGTACGGTATAAAGTGAAGAAGCACGCACCAGTTCGAGAGCCTGCGTGAAGCTCATGCCGCTACGCACATAATCCACCAGACGCTGCACGTTGCAAAGAGCAGCATGCCCCTCGTTGCAATGGTAGACATCCTTTTTGATGCCCAGTTTCTGAAGCGTCAAAACACCGCCTATGCCAAGCAGGATTTCCTGCTTCAGACGGTTCTCCCAGTCGCCGCCATAAAGGGCATGAGTGATGCTACGATCAAACTCTGAGTTCATGTCGTTATCGGTATCAAGCAGATAGAGCTTGATACGACCCACATTAACACGCCATACATAGGCATAGACATGGTAATCCATATAAGGCACGTCAACAACCATCGGTGTGCCGTCTACGTTCATCTGTTGCTCGATGGGCAACGAACCAAAGTTCTGAGCTTCGTAGTTTGCTATCTGCTGACCGTCCATGCTCAGTGTCTGCGTAAAATAGCCATAGCGGTAAAGGAAGCCTATGGCACACATGTCCACATTAGAGTCGCTCGCCTCTTTGAGGTAATCGCCAGCCAAGATACCCAGACCACCGCTGTATATCTTCAGCACCTGATTCAGACCATACTCCATGCAGAGATAAGCCACACTGGCACGCTTCCTGTCAGGCTCCACGTCCATGTATGTACGGAACTGCTTGTAGACGTCGTCCATCTTCTTGATGACAGCCTTATCTTTGGCAAGTTTCTCCATCTGCTCGTAGCTGAGACGTTCCAGCAAAAGAACAGGGTTCTGGCCGCACTCCTCGAAAAGCCTTTCGTCAAGGCTACGGAAGAGGCTGCGTGCATCGTGGTTCCATGCCCACCACATGTTGCGGGCAAGTTCTTCGAGTTTGCTGAGCTCTGCGGGAACGTTGATTTTAACGGTTTCCGGCTTCCAGCAAGGATGGTTTGCGTTACATGCTTTAATCTTCATGATCTCTCAAAATTACTATCAGTATATAATATATTATAATGTGTCTTGTTGTTATTGTCGTTCCTTTGCATGGCGCAGTGCCACATCGTAGGCATCATAATAGCTGGTAATAAAATGCTTCCACAACGCCTTTTCCGCCAACTTTGCTGCATTACGACGTGCTTTGTCCACATCCTTTTTATCAAGGGTTGCATAGTGTACAATAACGTTGCTAAGTTGTTCGGCTATTTCCAATGCATTATAATCGTTGCGTGATATGACTTCCACACCATCCTCTATCTTACAGTCGCGACCAATGGTAGCATTAGCCCATGCACCAAAGCCGCTGAGTGAGGTGGTGACGCAAGGCACATGGAATGCAATGGCCTCGAGCGGAGTGTAGCCCCAAGGCTCGTAATAAGAAGGATATGCAGTCAAATCATCGCCGATAAGCAAATCATAGTATGGTTTCTGGAAAATGCCATCATTACCATCCAAATAGCAAGGCACGAAAATGACTTTGACGCGACTGTCTGCATCGTTCCTCATGCCATGCGATTGAAGGAAGTTGAGCACAGGGTCGTTCCAGGCTTCGTGCAAGTTATGGGTGATGACGGGATTGGGCAGAGCGGTATCGTACATACCGCCCATTGCAAGGCGCTCTTGCAGATCGGTACGGGGACTTTCTACCCAGGCAGGCACCTGTATAAGCATCAGTACAGGACGTTCCAAGTCATTGTTATAGAGAGTGCGATAGGCAGCCTCTAAAAAGATATCGATGCCCTTGTTACGGTATTCATAGCGTCCGCTGGTAGCAACGACAAGTGTATCGTCGGAGAACTCCACACCTGTCAGCGCATTTGCAACTTGCAATATCTTGGCACGTGCCTCGCTGCGACGTTTGTTGAAAGCAACTCCTACGGGGACAAAATCTGCCTCGAAGCCATTGGGGAGAATCACGTCGCAAGGTTTGTCGAGCAATTCTGCACATTCGCGGCCAGTCACGTCACTCACCGTAGTAAAGCAATCTACATTGTGTGCTGCCTGCCGCTCCACGCTATGTTTAGCTTCCATGTTGAGTTCGCCTGCCATCTGTGTGCCATTGTATGCCCAAAGGTACTCGTAGAGAGGCTTTCCATTGCCGGCGATACTACGCCCAATACTTGTGGCATGAGTGGTAAAAATAGTGGCAACCTCGGGCACGTTTTTGCGGATATAGAGGGCACCGAGAGCCGTCATCCATTCGTGAGCCTGATAGACAACTTTCTTTTTGCTGCTGAGTTTTGTCCGGTAGAAGCTTTCCACTACAAGGGCAGCAGCATAGCTGAACATACTGGACTCATCATAGTCGCCATAGGCATGCAAGCTGTCCACGCCGAAGTCATTCCACGCTGCTCCATACAACTCATTCTTCCTCTCAAAGTATGGCTGGAAGTCAACCAGCACAACGTAAGGCTGTCCAGGGATATTCCAGCGTCCGACACGAACGTGAAGCCCTGCCTCTGCCGCTTTCTTTACCCAAAGCTTCCACAACTTTACATCCTCCAAGAAAAGGGGATTTTCTTTCCCGTTCCATAAGTCAGGCCCTATGAACACCAATTTGTCGGGGAACTGCTCTTGCAGTGTCTTAGCGCGCGTGGACAATACTGTATAAATGCCGCCCACCTTATTACAAACCTCCCAACTACTTTCAAAGATAAAGTCGGGAGTCATTTTGCTTTCTTTCATGAACAAGCTATGTCTTCTCTTAAATTCGGGCGCAAAGATACGACAATTTATGTTAAAAAAGAAACGTTTTCTGTTTTTTATATATAAAATTCCCCATCTTATGCATATAGAAACATACAACTTAATGCTATTTTTGCTAACTTTGTAGGAGTTTAAGGGTTTAAATAAGCAAAACACAAAGCGCTACATGAAAAGAAGGGCAACAATAGCAGTGTTGTTAGGCATCTTCACCGGAGTTCTTGGTAAACAGCCATGGAAGCTCCGCCTTTTTTGTCCGGAAGAGAAAATAGACTTGGTTCTTGATCTTTATGAAGAAAGCATCGAGGTGCCGGGGCTCGAGGCATTCGGGCCGATGAATGGTTTCCTTGGTGGCAACATCTATGGCGTATGGTATGTAGTTGGCTTCGACATCAAGGATGACGAACATGCCACCCTGACTATTGCCAATGATTTGGGCAGCGAAGACCAGAAGCTGACACTGACACAGATTTCTGATTCCACTTACCAGCTGAAATTCACGGGATACAACGCCGTGAAACGCACGCAAGGCAAGAAATTAGTGAAGATTCCTGGAGAACTCACAATGAAAAGACTGCCCTCCTCACAATGAAAAGACTGCCCTCTGAAGGAAAGATACATTAACTAATTTAATTATATTTAGATTATATATGACAAAGAAAAAACTATTTTGTGCAGCACTGGGCGGTACGTGTTTTGGCATCGTACTGGTGCTGGCAGCCCTCTATACCAGCCATATCACCTCGACCAATTCATCCTGCATGGCTTGCCATGTACACCCGGAGGCAGAGACAAGCTGGAAACAAAGCATACACTTTGCAAACGGAAGCGGCGTACAGGCGAATTGTGTTGACTGCCATCTGCCACCGGAGGGAACACCACATTACTACTGGGCTAAGGCAACAACAGGTTTGCACGATGTATGGATGTACTTGACGCACGACAAGGAGGACTTCGACTTCGAGAGCAAGCGTACAGCAGAGTATGCTCCGCACATCGTCTATAATGCTTCGTGCAAAAAATGCCACACAAACATCTTCCCGCAAGACATCACAGACGACGGCGTGGCAGCACATCTCTATTATGAGGAGAACGAGGAAAAACTGGGGTTGCAATGCGTGAGTTGTCATTTGGATGCCGGACATTTTCTGTCTGGCTACAAGCATGAGAAAATGACATCTGCTCCAGTCGACACAACAGGACCCGTTTATACGGAGCCTGCTTCGGTGACATCCTTCACAAACTTCATTGAGACCATTCCAGGCACCCGTGCCGCTATCAGCATGATTGCAGTGCCGGGCGGAACATTCACGATGGGCAGCAAGAAGGGTGACAAGTTTAGTCGGCCGGACGAATACCCGGCTCACGAAGTCACCGTCTCGCCGTTCTTCATGGCAGAGATGGAAGTGACTTGGGATCAGTATTGGGCATTCTATGTCGAAACGATGTCCGAGGGTCGTACAAAACCCGAAACCATCTATGCCAACAACAGCCGCCCCGATGTGGATGCGGTGTCCGGTCCTACCCCACCCTTCGGCATGCCCGACCAAGGATGGGGCATGGGCAGTCGTCCGGCTATCACTATGACGCACTACGCCGCCGAGACCTTCTGCCAGTGGCTCAGCTTAAAGACGGGACGCCACTACCGCTTGCCGACGGAAGCCGAATGGGAGTATGCGGCTCGTGGCGGAACAGACTCTCCCTATTTCTTTGAAGGCAGCCCTTCGGCCTACTCGAGCGAAGGATTGTGGAACAATATCTTCGGTGCCGACACAACGACTATAAACCGCTATGCCATATACGCCCTCAACAGTAAGAACCGTACTCAGGAACCTTCGCGCGTTGCAGCCAATCCCTTTGGCCTCCGCAACATGCTGGGGAATGTGATGGAGTATTGTCAAGACTGGTATGCAGAAGATGCCTACGAAAAGGCCGGCTCCAACGTTGTCGACCCGAAAGGGCCTGCCACAGGCACAGACTACGTGGTGCGTGGCGGCTGCTATCAAGACGATGCCAGCGAACTACGCTGTGCTGCACGCCGACATAGCGATTACGAAGCATGGCTCAAGACCGACCCGCAGAACCCGAAGAGCATCTGGTGGCTGAGCGACATCAAAGGCATCGGTTTCCGCGTTGTCTGCGAGGCAGAGGACTATAAAAACTAATACAGCATAATAATCAAGATAATAGTAACTATAAAAAACAAACCATTAACTATGAAAGAAGAAGGAATAAGCAGGCGCCGCTTTTTGGCCGGCGCTGCTACCGTAGGTGCAGCAGCAATGGCAGCACCCACACTGTTCGCCAGCTGTTCTGGCAACAAGCTCACACCCCTTAAGAAGGAGGGCGAATACTATGTACCCGAACTTCCCGACAAGGCCGTTGACGGACGTGAGCTGAAAGTCGGTCTCGTTGGCTGTGGCGGTCGTGGCAGCGGTGCGGTCATCAATCTGCTGAATGCTGCTGACAATATCACCGTGGTTGCTCTTGGCGACGTATTTGCCGACCGTCTCAACGACGTGCGCGAACGCCTGAAGAACGAACGCGGACAGGAAGTGCCCGAGGACAAGTGCTTCATCGGCTTCGATTCCTACAAGCAAGTAATTGATGCCGGTGTTGATATGGTTATCCTCACTACGCCTCCCGCATTCCGTCCCGAACACTTCAGATATGCAACAGAGAAGGGCGTACACTCCTTCCTCGAAAAACCCATCGCCATCGACCCCAAAGGCTATCGTTCCGTAATGGCAACTGCCAAGCAGGCTCAGGCAAAGGGCCTGAGTGTCGTGGTCGGCACACAGCGTCACCACGAACGTCGCTATGTGGAGGCCAACAAGCAGATACAGGCTGGTCTCATCGGCGAAATCACCGGCGGCAACGTTTACTGGAACCAAGGTATGCTGTGGTACCGTCAGCGTGAGGAAGGATGGTCGGACATGGAGTGGAACATCCGCGACTGGGTGAACTGGAAATGGCTGAGCGGTGACCATATCATTGAGCAGCACGTGCACAACATTGACGTGTTCCTGTGGATGAGCGGTCTGAAGCCCGTTTCAGCAACAGCTTTCGGTGCACGCCACCGCCGCGTCACAGGCGACCAGTACGACTGCTTCAGCACAGACTTTACAATGGAGAATGGCATACACATGCACTCCATGTGCCGCCAGATCGACGGTTGCAGCAGCAAGGTCAGCGAGTTCATCCAAGGCACCAAGGGCAGCTGGGACAGCGAGACCAACGAGATAAAGGACTTGCAGGGCAACGTTATCTGGAAGTATGACGAAGAGGCTGCCCGCCAAGAGTTCCAGCAACACGACCCCTACACATTGGAGCACGTAGACTGGGTGAACCACATCCGCAAAGGTACGGCTCACGAAGAAGCTACTGAGTGTGCTACCTCCTGCATGGCAGGCATCATGGGTCGCGAAGCAGCCTACACTGGCAGCACTGTGACATGGGACGAGATGACACAGTCTGCCCAAGACCTCATGCCGGAAAAGCTCGAACTCGGTCCGCTCGACCTGGCATCAATGACCGTACCTGTACCCGGGAAATAAGAAGCAGCTCTTCCCGACCTCTCCGGAAGGGAAGGAACTTTGCGACATACAACAATAAGAATCAATACTCAAACATGAAACGACGTAATTTCATAATAAGTTCTGTGACCGGTGCTGCTACGGCAGCACTGGCTCCCACCACCCTGCTTGCTTCCTGCACACCCAAGCCGGAAGTAAAAAAGGCATCAACCCCGCTCAACCTCTGCTTCCAGGAGGGTGTTACCCCGGGTAATACGCTTCAGGAGAAGCTCGACTTCATCGAGAGCCTCGGTGTGACAGGCATCGAGGTAGGCGGACGCGGGCTGGCAGGTCGTGCGGACGAGATAAACAAGGCTCTGGAGGGTCGCAACATCCGCATGGGTGCTATCTGCGCGGGATTCGACGGCTTCATTCTGGCGGAAGACGAGCAGAAGGACAACTTCGACCGCACGATGCGCGAAATTATCGAGGCTGCCGGCAAGGTGAACTCCTGCGGTGTCATCATGGTGCCTGCCTTCAACGGACAGACTCCCTGCCGCCCACACACGATGGACACGCGTAACTATCTCTGCGAGCAGCTGCACGAGCTGGGCGAATTTGCCTTGCAGTGCGGCACGACCGTTATCCTGGAGCCGCTGAACCGTGCCGAATGCTTCTATTTGCGTCTCGTTGCCGATGCAGCTGCCATCTGCCGCGATGCAGACAGCAAGGGCGTGAAGTGCATGGGTGACTTCTGGCACATGAAGGAAGAACCTTCCGACTATGCAGCCTTCATGGCAGCCGGCAATGAATACCTGCAACACGTACACATTGCCAGCCGTGGGCGCCGTCTGACACCCGGAGAGGATGGTGAAAAGGATGACTACCGCAATGGCTTCCGTGCCCTCAAGGAGCTGGGCTATGAAGGTTTCGTCAGCTTCGAGTGTGGTCGTGAAGGCGATCCTGCTACCGTTCTGACAAACGCCGTAGATCTGCTTCGCAAGCAGTGGGAAGAAGCATAAATCCCCCATTTGCCGCTCATGACGCACCTCGACGCCCATCTGCACGACATGCAAATGTCTGACATGGCACGCTTCGACGACGAAATGCCCCAGATAGGTATCTTCTGGTATGACCCGTCCGACAATACCTTCTTCGGTGTACGCCGACAGGAACTGACGCCAAAGATGGCAGAAGATGCAGCGGAGAAAGGTTTGCCTTTCATCAACTATCCGCATCTGCACCGGCAGGTATGGGCTAAAGAGTATTTTTGCGCGCAAGCCAAACATGAGGAGACAAAGTTCAAGGGAGACTACACGCAGGTCCCCCGCGGTCGCGTGGCATGGAACATTGACCGGTTCATTGTCCTTGTAGGACATTGGGCAGAACCTGTCCAAGAACAGCTCACAGCCCTCATCGAGCAACACTTCCACCTACCCTGTTTCGAGTTTGTCTATGACGAGCATTGGGATTTAGGACACGGCTGGAGTGGAGACGAAATACTGTCTGTCTGACAATATCTTGTCAGACAGACACAAATAAGTGGCCTGGAGATCTGATTTTCCAGGCCATTTATTTGTTTAAACACAAAGAAATCATTAAACATCGTACCATCACCCAGAAATCCCTTGATTCGTTTTGCCGTTTGGTTTTTTATTATTACCTTTGTCTGCGAGGATCAAGAACGAGTGATATATATATGGAAAAGAGTCAAGTTATTGACAACATTCGACAAGTTGCCAGTACCACATTACCTAATGGGAGTACGCTATTGCTCTACGGGTCACAGGCACGAGGCGATGCTCATAAAGGCAGCGACTGGGATTTGCTCATTTTACTCGACAAACCAGAGCTGACCGACAGCGATTACGATAACGTGTCATTTCCTTTCACCATGCTTGGCTGGAATATAGGCGAGCTTATCAATCCTCAGATATATACGAAGAAGGACTGGGAGGCCATTTCCTTTTTGCCTTTCCATAAGAATGTTGAACACGACAAGATTGTGTTGGTATGAGCCTTAATGATGGTCATGAGATTAGTTCCCATCGAGGAGCAGTAGGTGCATTCGGTCAGTACTATGTAACTACGGGTATTTTTTCAATTGACGATGGCAGGCACTACTCGCGTCTGCAAGGATTGCGAGAGAAAGCAGACTACAATTGCACCTATAACGCTACAGAGAGAGACATCGCTCAGAGAATCGAACCGACGCGTTTGCTTATAGAAAAAATCCAAAATTACATTTATCAATTGTAGGAGTGGCACTCTCTATAGAATAGATGTACCACTCTCTATAGAATGGATGTACCACTCTCTATAGAATGGATGTACCA
>JAFLUV010000032.1 GCA_022508635.1 Prevotellaceae bacterium | reverse complement strand
TCTATAAGATTATTAACAACTTGCCATTCTTACAAATTCGTCGAACTCACGTTAAATAGTTTATTTTTTGAACATATTATTTAAGCTTACTTTAGACAATTGATCTCAGCAAATAACAAAACAACTGCAAAACAAGTTTTTAATGAACGATTGAAGCAATTGGGTAACAGGGGAATGAAACTTGCAAAGATAATAGAAGAGTTTGTGAAAAGCGAGGGAATCAAGAGAAGGAATTTACCTGCGCATCAAAAGAAGCGAAAACCTGAGGGCTTCTTACTAAAATAGCGATCCATCTTCTTGATGAGCCCACTTATACAAAAGACTACGACCCGATCGCCTGGTAGCAGCTGAGTGTTACCATTGATGAGGTCGCCCTGCGAATTGCCACGAACATAACCGCCAAGAGTAATACCGCGCGGCAAACAGAGCTCACGAACAGGTTTTTCTGCAATAAGACTCCCCTCGCCCACTACAATTTCTGCTACGTCGGCATTAGCGATAGTAAGACATTTCACGTTCTGAGCATCCGTGTCAAGCATCATCTGATAGATGCGGCTAGCAGCTATCATCTTCTTGTTGATAATAGTACCGATGTCAAGTTTTTCTGCCATAGAAACATAGTCCATATTCTCTACCATAGCAACAGTCTTGCGCGCTCCCATACGCTTAGCAGCAAGGCAAGCAAGGATGTTAGTTTCTGTCTCTGGCGTAAGGGCACAGAAAGCCTGCATGTCGGTGAGTCCTTCGTCAAGCAGAAGGGCTGTATTGCGTCCGTCACCCTGTATGATGCGGATGTCGTTGTCTTCAAGTAGCTCGTTGAGACGGCGACAACGCTCTTCGCTCTGCTCGATAATCTTCATGTTGTAGAAGTCAGGCTTGCCTTCCGCTACATGCACCGTGGTACGTCCGCCGCCCATAATCATTACATTGCGAACGTCACCATAGTCTTCTTTGCCTACTATCTCGCAAATGTATTGCATGTGCCGTTTTTTAGTCATGAAATAGACGATGTCGCCGATGCGCAGCTCATCATTGCCTGAAGGGATGATGGTATTGTCGCCTCGCTTGATAGCAACAATATGGTAGGGAGTCTGTGCATCGCAGAGGTTACGCAATGCAACACCTGTAATACGAGCCTTCTCACGCAACTTGATACCGAGCATGACAAGGGAACTGTCTGCCACCTCCCAGTACTGCCTTACCCAAGAACGCTTTATGCCATCAAGTATTTCACGTGCTGCAAGCCCCTCCGGATAGATAATAGAGTCTACACCCATCTGCCGGAAAAGCTCACTATACTGCGGCATCGTGTACTCCGCCGTATCCACACGAGCAATGGTCTTACGTGCACCAAGGGTGTGTGCCAGCATGCAACAGGTAATATTGCGCGTTTCCTCGGGCGTAACAGCAATAAAAAGGTCACACTGATGAACACCTCCCTCGCGAAGTCCGCTGATAGATGTAGGCGAGACGTTAAGCGTCATGAGGTCGAAGTCACCAGAATTGAGCAGACGGGTGGTCTTCTCCGGACTCTCGTCAATAAGGATAATATCCTGGTCTTCACGTGAAAGAAGCGCAGCAAGGTGCGATCCGACAGAACCAGCTCCGGCAATGACAATTTTCATTTACACTTATTTTGACATGTTTACGAGAATCTTCGTTTTTATCCCCTCTACATCAAGTCCCACGAGGTGGTACAACTCCTCGGGAGTACCGTGCTCAACGAAGTGATCAGGTAGACCCAGCCGCTTCACTTGGGGATGAAGGTCGTGGTCGGCCATATACTCAAGAACGGCCGATCCAAGTCCACCGCTAATGACTCCGTCTTCCACCGTGACAATGCAACGACAGCGTGTGCCGACAGCTTGCAGGATGTCCTCGTCAATGGGTTTCAGAAAACGCATGTCATAATGCCATACAGCGTGTCCCTCCTTCCGAAGGCAACGCACAGCCTCTGCTACGACGTTACCCAGCGGACCGAGACTGAGCACAGCAACGTCATCACCTTCGGACAACAGACGTCCGCGCCCTATCGGAAGTACCTCTAAAGGACAGCGCCAATCGGTCAGGACACCGCGACCTCGTGGATAACGAATAACGAAAGAACCGCTTCCAGGCAATTGAGCTGTATACATAAGACAGCGTAACTCATGCTCGTTCATTGGCGAACTGATAGTAAGGTTCGGTATGGGACGCAGGGCTGCTAGATCAAAAGCACCGTGATGCGTTGCCCCATCCTGTCCCACAAGTCCTGCACGGTCGAAACAGAAAACTACAGGCAAACGGCACAATGCCACATCGTGGATAATATTGTCGAAAGCACGTTGGGAAAAAGAAGAATAGATATTACAGAAGGGGATCAGACCCTCCTTGGCAAGACCGCCAGAAAAGGTGACAGCATGTCCCTCTGCAATGCCGACATCGAAAGTGCGTTCCGGCATCTCACGCATCATAATAGAAAGACTACAACCAGTTGCCATGGCAGGCGTTATGCCTACGATACGGTCATTGGCTCGTGCCAACTCAAGAAGAGTCTCACCAAAGACATCCTGATACGCCGGAGGCAGTCCCTTGGTATCGTCTTTCAGGCGTTCGCCCGTCTCGGGATTATACTTACCCGGAGCATGGTAGGCCGTAGGATTCTGCTCGGCAGCCTGGAACCCCTTGCCCTTGATGGTATGCAGATGCAAAAGTTTTGGACCTGACATGTCCTTTATCTGCCGTAGCGTTGCTACAAGCTCTATGACATTGTGCCCGTCAATAGGACCAAAATAACGGATGTTGAGTCCCTCGAAAATATTTTGCTGGTCATTAAGCAACGACTTGAGAGAGTTGTTGAAGCGCAGTATCTTCCGCCTCCTTTTTTCACTCAGAAGTCCCCACTTCACAAGCTTCCGCGAGAGGCGATAACGAACCCTGTTGTAGAGACTTGACGTGTGCAACTGGTGCAGGTAATGCTTCATACCGCCCACACTGTGGTCGATGCTCATATTATTGTCGTTGAGTATGATGAGCAGGTTATTTGGGGTACTGCTGGCATTATTCAATCCCTCAAATGCAAGTCCACCACTCATACTTCCATCACCTATCACAGCTACTACCTTACGTTTGTCCTCTCCCCGCTGGTGTGCAGCAACAGCCATTCCTAACGCAGCAGAGATGCTATTGGATGCATGTCCGCAGGCAAATGTATCATACTCGCTTTCATCGGGCGAGGGAAAAGGACGAAGGCCACCCAGATGCCGATAAGTAGGAAAAGCCTCCCGCCGTCCCGTCAGTATTTTATGCCCGACTGCCTGATGTCCTACATCCCAAACAATACGATCGTAAGGCGTGTCAAAGACATAGTGCAGGGCGACAGTAAGCTCCACCACACCAAGTCCGCTGGCAAAATGACCAGGGTTGTTGGCCATTCCGCGAATAATTTCCTGCCTCAGTTCATGGCAGACTTGCGGCAGTGACTTAATAGGCAAAGTCCGGAGGTCGGCAGGTATTTGTATCTTCTTTAACAGCTCCAAAGACTCTTCTTTCACGCTTTTAGTTCTATTTTATGTGCAAAGTTACGCATTTTAGCGGAGTTTTATGTATTTTTGTACAATAATTTTCAGTTTTCAACAGGATGAAAGAGGAAGGAATCGTTTTCCGAACTATTGTAGACGTGCCCCAATGGCCTGTCCGGATGCAGGCACATCACCGTTTTGTGCTGCTTGGTTCATGCTTTGCACAATACATCGGCGAACGTTTTCAAAGCTACGGGCTCAATGCCGTCTGCAATCCTTTGGGCGTAACCTATAACCCCGAGAGCATTGCCGTACAGGTGCGCCAAGCTCTCACCGCCACTGCCGCGCTCCCACTTTTCCAGACTAACGGGCAATGGCGATGCTGGTGGACAGGGACGCTCTTCAGTACTGCCGAGGAAAACATACTCCGCAAGGAGGTACAAGATGCCTTCTCGTCGCTTGCGGATGCTTTGCGAAAGGCAGACTTCCTCTTCATCACTTTAGGCACGAACGTTTGCTACCGACTGAAGGATAGCGGCATGACAGTGGCAAACTGTCACAAAATGCCAGGTATCCACTTCGAGGAAGTTTCGTTGGACAAGGAAGCATGTACCAATGCCTTGAAAGATATGTTGGAAATGTTGTGGCAGGAATGTCCCGCACTGCGTGTAGTATTCACCGTCAGCCCATATCGCTACGCAAAATATGGCTTTCACGGCAGCCAGCTTGCAAAGGCAACACTTTTGCTCTCTGTCGACGAGCTGTGCCAACTCTATCCAGAAAAGACGATCTACTTCCCTGCCTATGAGTTGCTACTTGACGACCTGCGAGACTATCGTTTCTATACAGATGACATGATACACCCGGCTCCCGCTGCCATAAGTTACATTTGGCAGAGAATGACAGAAAATTGTATGGACAAGACCATGAAGCAATATCTGGAACTTTATGGTTCTATACGCTCCGCCCTTATGCATCGGCCCAAACAGGGAGATACTGCTGACTACATTGCTTTTCGTAAGGAAACGGAGGAGAAAGGCAGGTTGCTCAGAGAGAAATACGGAATTCATCTTTAGCTAAGACCATATATAATAATGTATAATACACATGAAATAGCAATCATCATAGGGGCAGAAAGCAAGAATTGTTCTTCCCGCCAGATAGACTGGCTCTTGACGGACAGCCGTAGCCTCTGCTTCCCCGAGTCAACCCTCTTTTTTGCTCTTCGTACCAGTCGAGGTGACGGACACCAATACATTGCCGAACTTTACAAGCGGGGCGTCCGTGCTTTTGTCGTAAACGAAGTGCCTCCCTTTGCCTCTCCACAGGGAGAAAGCAACAATCAAATCCCCCATGAGGGAGACTGGGAAAAGGCAGACTTCCTGACGGTACCTGACACGCTACAGGCATTGCAAACATTGGCCGCATATCATCGCTCACGCTTCGACATCCCCATCATTGGCATTACTGGTAGTAATGGCAAGACACTTGTTAAGGAATGGCTTTACCAGCTTTTGGCACCAGATTTCACAATTACCCGCAGTCCACGCAGCTATAACTCACAGATTGGCGTTCCACTTTCAATATGGGGGCTTTGGGAGAAGAGTCAGGTAGGAATTTTTGAGGCGGCCATCTCGGAGCCAGATGAGATGGTTGCTTTGGAACACATCATCAAGCCAACCATAGGTGTCTTCACCAGCTTGGGCAGTGCGCATCAAGAAAATTTCTCTACGATGGAAGAGAAGTGCAGCGAAAAACTCCTGCTCATGGCAGATGCTCAAGTTATCTTCTATCCAGCAGGCAATTCTATTATCGAAGAATGTATCCGAAAGGCGTGTAACAGGACAGACAAAAACAGGCTGAAAGGCCGGCTCGTTGCCTGCCAAAGCACGGGAAACGCTATTGAGAACAATAAAGCCCTATGCCGTGCCGTATGCAAGGAAATGGGGCTGGGAGAAGATGTCATCGAGGAAAGATTGCGGACACTGGAGCCCATTGCAATGCGTCTTGAGGTGAAGGACGGACAGAACGACTGTACACTCATCAACGACTCTTACAATAGTGACCTGAGCAGTTTAGACATTGCCTTGGACTTCATGAATCGTCGCCCCGAGAAACAAGGTAGGCAACGAACACTTATCCTGAGCGACATACAGCAAAGCGGCGTTCCCCCGCGCACTTTCTACACACATCTTGCAGAAATGCTGGAACAACGCGGCATTAACATCCTGATAGCCATTGGAAAAGTAGTCTCTTCCCATCGGGATTGTTTCAGGCATCTACCTGTCTCTTGTCATTTCTTCCCAGACACAGAGTCGTTGTTGCAAGACGGACTTCTGTCTACACTCAGGCATCAACTCATCCTTATCAAGGGTGCACGTAGCTTTCACTTCGAGCGCATCTCCGACCGTCTGGAGAAGAAGGTACATGAGACTATTCTGGAAGTGAACCTCAGTGCCATCGTTGAAAACCTCAACTATTACCGCTCCTTTATGAAGCCCGAGACGAAAATGGTGTGTATGGTGAAGGCTGATGCATACGGAGCCGGAGCGGTAGAGGTTGCCAAGACGCTGCAAGAGCAGCGCATTGACTACCTTGCCGTCGCCCTTGCTGATGAGGGCGTAACGCTTCGGCAGAAAGGCATCACAGCCAACATCATGATTATGAATCCCGAGATGAGTAGCTTCAGCACGCTTTTCCAATATCGGTTAGAGCCTGAGGTATACAACTTCCGCCTGCTCGATGCCCTCATCCGTACAGCAGAACACGAAGGTATAACGAACTTTCCCGTTCATATTAAGCTGGACACCGGCATGCACCGTCTTGGTTTTGACCCGGAGAAAGATTTACCACAGCTCATCAATCGTCTGCAAAGACAAACGGCACTTATTCCGCGTTCTGTTTTCTCACATTTTGTGGGCAGCGACTCGGAAGGATTTGATGCTTTTTCCCACCATCAGTTCCAGCTTTTCCTGTCCAGCAGTAAAGCTTTACAGGAAGCATTCCCCCACCCTATCCTGCGACACATTTGCAATAGTGCAGGCATTGAGCGTTTCCCCGACAAGCACCTCGATATGGTACGGCTTGGACTTGGGCTTTATGGCATTAACAGTCGTAACAATGAGACCATCCACAACGTCAGTACCCTGCGCACCACCATCCTGCAAATACACGACATTCCGGCAGGTGAAAGCGTAGGTTACAGCCGTCGCACTGTATTGGAGCGTGACAGCCGCATTGCCAGCCTGCCTATCGGGTATGCCGACGGACTGAACCGCCTGTTAGGTAATCGTAAGGGCTATTGTTTAGTGAACGGGAAGAAAGCAGAATATGTAGGGAATATTTGCATGGATGTCTGCATGATAGATGTCACTGGCATTCCTTGCAATGAAGGCGATACAGCAATCATTTTCGGCGAGGATCTCTCACCATCGGAATTAGCATCTTGGTGCGGAACCATCCCCTATGAGATTCTGACCGGCATTGCACCTCGTGTAAAGCGCATCTATTACGAAGACAAATGAAGAAACCTCTGCACCTATTCTTACTCCTTCTCCTGACAACTGCCTGCACAGGCAATCGCTCTGCGGAATCTTCCGAAACAGGCGATACGCTTCATTTACGCTATGCCAGGAACCTGACAATTGTGGAGTATGCCAACTACACGGAAGTGACACTTCGCAATCCTTGGGACACACTGAAAACGATGGCTCGCTATTGCCTTTGTGATGGAAAACAGGCCATCACTACGGATGCTGACTACCACGTCATCGTACCATTACAGCGAGCAGCTGTCTTTAGCAGTGTACACTGCGCACTTTTCCACGAGTTACAGGCAGATAGTGCCGTTGGCGGCATATGCGACACTCAGTTCTTCAACCTGCCATATTACAAGGAAAGAATTACCAAGGGGCGCATTACGAATTTAGGCAACAGCATGCAACCTAACCTGGAACAGATTATCAACCTCAACCCCGACGCCATACTGCCAAGCCCTTTCGAGAATAGTGGCGGACTTGGACGTGTGGAGAGACTCGGCTTTCCTATCATCTGGTGTGCTGACTACATGGAAAGCACTCCGCTTGGACGTGCGGAATGGATACGTTTCTACGGACGGCTTGTAGGCCGGGCTCAAAAAGCAGATAGCATTTTTAATGCTGTAGAGCACCATTATATGATGCTCTGTTCCAAGGCTCACAACACAAAGATCAAACCTCGTCTTCTGCCCGAAATGCCTTGGAGCGGACAATGGACGCTTCCTTCATCCGAAAGTTCCTCTGCAAAGCTCTATGCTGATGCCGGAGCAGAATATCTCTTCGCACACCTCAAAGGTAAAGGTGCCATTCCGCTCAGTACAGAAAAAGTAATAGACAAGGCAGTAGATGCCGACATCTGGCTCATAAAGCACCACGGACAACTCAACAGACAGCAGATAGTGTCCGACACCCCATTACTTGGAGGCATAAAAGCTCCTATTTGGTGGTGCGACACATCCAAGGCGCTCATACTTGAGGAAACGCCTTTCCATCCCGAACGCCTTTTGGAGAACCTTATTGCCATCTTGCATCCCGAACTTGGAATAACGCCGAACTATCAATACTTCAGCCTCCTATGATGACAAAGAAGAATTTTATGCTGCTCTCCTTACTGATTGCCATGCTTCTCCTGCTTGCCATTAGTAACGTGCTGTGGGGCTCACTATCCATACCGGTCAGCGAAGTATGGCATATTGTCTGCGGAGGAGAGACAGAAGGACATCCTGCCTGGAGCATTATCGTGCGGCAAGGACGCATACCACAAATGCTGACAGCCTTGCTCACTGGTTCGGCTTTGGGCACTTGCGGCCTGTTGTTACAGACTGCTTTCCGAAATCCGTTGGCAGGTCCTTCTATCCTCGGCATTGACTCTGGAGCGAACCTTGGAGTAGCTTGCGTGCTGCTCTTGCTGGGAGGGACAGCCTCCGTCGGAAACCTGACGCTCGGAGGACATTTGCTTGTCATCGTAGCAGCAATGGCAGGTTCACTGTTTGTCATGGCATTGCTTATGGTGCTTAGCCGGCTGTTGCACAATCAGGTGATGCTGCTCATTACGGGTGTCATCATCAGTTACGTTACCGGCAGCATCATCCAACTGCTCAATTTCTCTGCCACAGAACAGGGGGTACACAGCTTTGTCATTTGGGGAATGGGCAATTTTGCCTCTGTAGGCGTGGAACGGTTGCCAGTTTTCTGCACCCTTTTATGTTCCGGACTGCTACTGGCACTATTGCTCGTCAAGCCCCTCGATGCACTTCTGCTCGGCGACCGCTATGCAGAGAACCTGGGCATAAAGACAAGGCAAGTACAACAGATGTTGTTGCTCGTCACAGGACTACTTACTGCCACCACGACTGCCTTCTGTGGTCCTATCGCGTTCATCGGATTGGCAGTGCCACACCTGACCAGACTGATGCTCGGCACATCGTGGCACAGCATTCTATTGCCTGCCACTATGCTTGTAGGAGCCAATCTTGCACTGATATGCAATCTTCTGAGCACAATGCCGCACGACGGCAGCATTATTCCCGTCAGCGTCATCACGCCACTCATCGGCGCACCAGTCATACTTCACATTATATTTAAGCAACATAAATAAACCCTGTCCTGCAACTATGAAGAAAACATTATATATTATTCTCAGCGCTGCATTCCGCCTTAGCACTGCTGTTGAAGTAAATTATAAGGTCAACCTCAAGCAATCCCACCGCTGGCTTGGGTACAAATTCTGCACTATTATCGAATGATTGAACTGCAACATCTCACGGTCGGCTATGGTAACAAGGCGGTACTGACAGACATAAGCCAGCACATCGATGCCGGACAAATGGTATGTCTGCTCGGTGCAAACGGCATAGGAAAGAGTACAATACTGCGTACTCTTGCAGGTTTCCTGATGCCTCTGTCGGGCAATGTCCTGCTGCAGGGGCAAAGCTTGCCTTCTCTCTCGCCTTCCCGGCGTAGCCGTGCCGTCTCCGTGGTACTGACAGAACATGTCGAGGTGCCCTATATGCGTGTCGAAGACCTTGTGGGGATGGGACGCTCACCCTACACGGGATTCTTTGGCACACTCCAGGCAAAAGACAGGAAGGTGGTGAGCGAAGCTATTGAGATGGTAGGTATAGGCCACTTGGCGCAACGCACCATTGACACCCTGAGCGACGGAGAACGCCAGAAAGCAATGCTCGCCAAAGCCTTGGCTCAGCAGACACCCGTCATCCTGCTCGACGAACCGACAGCCTTTCTGGACTTCCATGCCAAGGTCAGCACCCTGCGCCTGATGCTGCGTCTGGCACATGAGACAGGGAAAACGATTCTCCTCTCAACACACGACGTCGAAATGGCGATCCAGTTGAGTGACATGCTCTGGGTAGTCCAAGAGGGAACCGTAATAGCCGGCACAACAGCATCGCTTACCGCAGACGGCACGCTGCAACGCTTCCTTCATGCCGATGGCATCAGCTATGACACAGCAGAGCACACGCTGAAAATCCTCTCGTAAGGACTATAGTTGGGTGTACACCTCATATACCATTGGGTGTACACCTCGTGTATAGTTCACGGCACCAACAAGACAAACACCGCCTGCCATACCAGAAAAAAGGATGTGCCAGAATCCTGACACATCCCCTTCATCATGCAGCCTTGCTGCTATGGCAAACAGGCTATTCGTTAAGATCCACGACGAAACTTACCTTGCGTCCGCTTGGAGTAATTGCCTTTATCCAAAGGGTACGGTCAGCACTCTGGTTAGCTTTCGCCACAGCATCTTCCCAATCCTCTACGGTGTTCATCTTCTGATCGTTGACCCAGAGGATGATGGTACCCTTGTTTGCACCTGCCTGTTTCATCTTGCCGGCACGGATAGCGTTGATGGTGAGGCCGTAGTTGATATTTAGTGCCTTCGCATCTTCCTCGCTGACAGGCTTCAGGGAAACTCCCATCTGGTCAAGGTCAACCTCCTCCATTACCTTCGTCGTACCCTGAGTATTGCGGAGTGTGACACTTGTCTTCTGCTCCTTCTTGCCACGCTTATAGGTAATGCTCACCTTATCGCCCGGACGATGCTGGGCAATAGCTTCCTGCAATTCTGACATCTTCCTGACATGTTTTCCGTCAAATTCGGTAATTACGTCACCCTTCTGCAAGCCTATCTCTTCTGCAGCACTGGTGCTGGTCACCTCGCTGACATACACGCCGTCCACGACATCCAGTCCGGGATCATTGCCCTTAGCCTTCTCGCTATCTATCCAGTTCGACACATCAATGCCCGATACACCTAAGATAGCCCTTTGCACAGTGCCGTAGACCTTGAGGTCGTCCACCACCTTGTTCATAATGCTCGTAGGAATGGCAAAACCATAGCCGCTGTAGCTGCCTGTCTGGCTATAGAGCATTGCATTGATGCCCACCAGTTCGCCTCGCTCGTTGACAAGTGCACCGCCAGAGTTGCCGCTATTGATGGCAGCATCGGTCTGGATGAAGCTCTCTATGCCGTTTGCACCAAGCGAACGTGCCTTGGCACTGACAATGCCGGCCGTAACGGTGCTTGTCAGGTTGAAGGGATTGCCAACGGCCAGTACCCACTGACCTAACTTAAGGTCGTCACTATTGCCGATGGTAATGGCGGGCAGGTCCTTCGCATCGATTTTTATGAGAGCCAGGTCGGTGTTAGGATCACAACCAATGATGCGTCCCTTGAACTCGCGGTTATCGTTGAGTTTCACCTCAATCTCGTCGGCATCGCCCACAACGTGGTTGTTTGTCACGATGTAACCATCGTTGCTGATAATCACGCCGCTACCTGCCGCATGACGGTCGGGTTGCTTGAACTCGCGCTCCTGAGGCCGGTTGCCACGACCGCCAAAGCCGAAAAACTCGCCGAAGAAGTCACTAAACGGATCCTGCACCTGCATACGCTGTGTCTTGCCCGTCTGTGTTACCTTGATATATACAACCGACTCGACAGTCTTCTCTGCTGCCACGGTCAGATCGACAAGTCCTGCTGGAGCTGCCACAGGAGCAGGCATTGCTGCAGGCTGCTGTATGGCGGATTCACTGCCCGATGCCGCGCTTCTTACAACTGCACCGGTAACTGCACTGCTGCCCAGTATGAGAAGGGCTGCACCTAACCAATTCATTGTTGTCTGTTTCATAGTTCTACTTTTTTAGTTAGTATTAATAATCTGTTTTATCTCTCTATGATATTGTTTCCATTGTTTTGCTGCTGCAAAGTTATGTACATTTAGAATAATGCCGTATCATCCGGCCTCCACTTTTCCAAATCTTTAACACACCCATCACACTGCTTAACGGTTCTTAAATTGTACTATAGCGTTTTTTACACTTATTGCAGAAACAAAAACAATGCCAAACGACAAATGCAGACCTTCCCCATGAAGTACAGAATTACTGGTGTCCGATAAAAAGCCGCGTGCGACAAGGGCATTGCCCTGTGTCACACGCGGCATGTATCCGCTAATCCCGCGTATCTCTACTTGACAAGCACCTTGCGGCCGTCAATGATATTGAGTCCTTTCTGCAGACGGTTCTGCCGGCGACCCTGCAGGTCGTAGATGCCGCGTACCGTCGCGTTGTTCTCCGGCACCACAGACTGAATGGCATCGGGTGTCGTGAAAGCCTCAATGAAGAAATCGTCGCTCCAACGGGAGGCACGTTCGCTGTCTTTCGCACGGATGGACAGCGTGTAGCTGCTCGTCGTACTCAAGCCTGTGAAAGTGTAGCTCGTACCCGTCACGCTCAGTTGCGAGCTGGAGACACGCATAGGAGCACGCTGGGCGGATCGGGTCTCGCCGATGCCAAGCTCCTCAGCCGTGAAGAGACCATCATAGAGTGCCATGTAGCTGATGTAGGCCAAGGAAGACGGGCTGACGTCTACTCGGAAAATTTCGTCGAGGACCGTCTCGGGATGAAGCACGATGGTGGCGGTACCCGCAAGGGAGAACTTCAGGTGCTCTGTCTCCTTGTTGTTCGTCACGATGTCCACCATGCCCGTCAGCTCACGGTCGGCAGAGGCAGCAGAGAGGGTCAGCACCACTGTTAGCTGCCCTGTGTCCAATGCTCTCTGCACGGGACTGCACAGAGTGCCTTGCTTGGTGCTCGTACCGATGCGCAGACGCTGCGGTGAGGTGTAGAGGGCTGTGCCGCTGAAACCTTGTGTAGAGAGCAGCGTATTGAGCTTAGAAGACACGTCGACCAGACCTGCCTTCTCGCTATAGGCACCAGAGAAGTCTTCTTCAAGGATACGCGAGGAAGACGCGTCGCCCTTGGCGGGATATTCCGTCAGTAACAGGTCGTAGCCTTCTGCCCCGTCGGAAGCAGTCCAGCTGACGGCGAAGCCCTCGTCCGTGCGAGCGTCAAGCTTCAGGCTGGGCACTGTCAATAGCGGACGCAAAGCCAGGAAAGAGATTAGGCCTTCGGGGCTCTCCGTGATACGTTCCACGGACTTGTGCATAAGCAGCTGTCGGTCGGTGTTGGCATTGTAGAGCGTGGATGCCGGCTCAGTATCATCAGTCAAGGCCGTCACGCCCAGCCTGCCCGGAAACGGGTCAGCTGCCAACGAGGCGGTTGTCAACTGATAGTCTCCGTCGGCGGCAATGATAGTCAAACGGTTTCGGTTCTTGTTCACGTTCACGGCATTACCGCGCCATGCCTTTTCGTCATAGTCCACGTGCACCACCAGGAGACCGTGGCCATACAAGGCTGCATCGAAACCTTCCTTCTGGCGGTTCTCGAGCAGGTAGTATTCGTCGCGGTTGCCTTCGTTATAGAGGATATAAGCCTCTGGGGCGGAGGTAAGCGGAGCCATGTCCGTTATCTCCTCCTGGTGCGTAAGCTCGCGGGGCTTGAGCCAGCCTGCCATCCAACGCTCGTAGGCACTATAGCCGGCAGGCGTGCAACCGTTGTTGTTGTAGCTGCCGCTATCCATGAGATCCCAGAAGGACATGCCATAGCTGTCGCCATAAGTCACGTCGTAGAGGTCAGGGAATCCCAGACAATGGCTGAACTCATGGCAGGCGGTACCGATGCCGTCGACCATGCTGCCGGTAGTACCCTTCAGCTCGCAGCTGCACGCGTAGGTATTCACGCGTGTGCCGTCAAGCGTGAGGCCGTCGCCCAGTTGCGACTCGTGAGGCCAGACGGTATTCTCCGGCGCACCATAGTTCTCGCCATAGCCGGCATAGATGACAAAGACCTGATCCACCTCGCCGTCACCGTCCCAGTCATAGTCGGCGAAATTTACGCTCCCGTCGGCCATGCGGCACGCTTCTCGAATCATCTGGGCGGGATTGCTATCGACACTATTGCCGTTGGGAGCACCATAGTACGACATCTTGTATTGCAGCTTATAGGGCCCCACTACGTCGAAGTCCAGTTCGAAGAGCCCATAGCTCTGTGCAAGGAAATAGTCGTGCACGGAGCCTGTCATGCCGTAGTCTGTATAGCCCGCCTTGTTGAAGAAATCGTTGAAGGTCTGCTGGGGTTGGGGCACGGTAAACTCATTGTCCTGGAAGCTGACCAGAATGATCAGTCCGCGTTTTTTCCCTGTCAGCGGCTGGAAGCTGCCCACGCGACGACGCACGCGGCGGGCGTTACCTTCGTTGGAAGCGGTGCGTACATCGGCACGCAGGTTTTCGAGTTCGAAGACGGAGAGCCGGTGCAGGACGCCTTGTGCGTTCGGACGCATGAAAACGCCGTCATCGGTCTGCCACAGACTCAGGTGCTCGTCGCCGCGTAGTGTCACTTCCACAGACATGCCACCCTCGGCCTGCATCACGCGGCGCACGGGAGCGGCCGGCACGGCAGAAGCTGCAAGGGGAAGCAGGACTGCAACGAAAAACATAAAATTGCGTAAGGTCTGTTTCATCGGGTTTGTTTGTGATTTATGTTTCCGGAAAGAGAAAACCCGCCCTTACCGTCAGGACACGGAAGGGCGGGTTCGTTTCTATATTATCATGCAGAACAAGGTTACAGGCTCTTGAGCTGTACCTGCTTCAACGTGGTACGTACGATCTTCTTGTCGAATTTCAGAGGCTCTGCCTTCGTGCCGCGAACATGAGCACGCTTGGCAGCCTTCTTCGTCAGATTAGCCTTTGCACGAGCCAATGAAGTGGCATAAGCGGAGGCACCAGGAAGCACGATTTCAATCTTACAATTCAAACCAGTACAGGAACCGTCATTGCCTTCCCACAAAACACCTTGGTAATTCAAGCCATCTTTCGTAGTAAAGACGGGGAACGTTATAACACCGTCCCTAAGTGTACCCAAATAGCCGGCATTCTTCATATCATCGAACGAATAGTCGGGTACTTCCAAATAGCGTGCACCTTCTGACACAAAAGCCATAGGACCGTAACCCCAATCCATATTTAGCGCCTGCGTCGGAATATACACGCCCTCTGCATCCTGTGCATTCACCTCAAGGTAACTGCCATCAGGAGCCAACTCTCCGGGTTCGCAAAATTCGGCATAACGATACACATCCTTACCCCATGGATTCATAATGCGGTAGAGGCCAGGATAGTCCTCGTGTTGACGAATCTCCACTGGATATGTGATAGGATCACCGATACTTTCGGGATCTTCAAAGAAATAATACGGTGTAACAATATCATCCGTGAAGTAGCCCGTACCGAGCACTTTCCAAGGATTGCTGCCACCGCCATAGTACTCGAAGTTGGCAGAAGCATAGGCTACGGCTTCTTCGTCAGCAATGCTTACCAAAACTACCTGCAACTCATTAGCACCAAGTTCATCAAGACTGAATGGAACATCATTGCGACCAGCCACGGCATCAATACCAGCCAAGTCGCCGCTTACCAAAGCATCAGCAATGGCGGAAGGATCTGCATCGCGTGTATATACTACCAGCTTAGCACCCTCTACATTCTCACCAAGTACCACGTCCACAGAAGCATAGGTTGCTTCCGTCGGGTCGGTCATCACACCCTTGTAGGTCATCTCCGTCGTATAATCGGGAATGAAGAAGCCGTCCACCTGAATGTACTCCTCGCCAAAGCCATATCCACGGCTTGAACCGACCCAGCTCGGTATTGTGTAGCAAATGTTCAGTATGAAACGACCTGTTTCGGGGTCGTAGGTCGAAGGGTAGCTTGCCGTGAGGTCGGCACCGACAAGGATGGAGAAATCGCAAACGATGATATCTTCCTCACCATTAGAGAGACCTGTTATCTGCTCATAGATACGTATGGCACGTGTTTGTGGGTTGTAGTCAAGGACAAGATCTACGTTGTAGTACCAGTGCTCAATCTTGAATTGTGCCTTGGTCTTGTCCATCTTATTCATACGATAGGAGATGGGGAGGTCGGGGTCATTGCCCGTTAAATCCACACCAAGTTTATACGTGTAGGTACATGTGCTCTCTGTCTCCGAGAGAGGCCACTCGTCGGGATCGTTGCCGTCCTTTACCCACTGGGATTTCGTATAGGTCCAATCCGTCCAAGGTGCAGGTACACCAGCCGAGAAGGTATACGTAGAATAAGCGTATGGCGTAGTGAGCTTATCATCGTTGATTGTTACACTAATGTCGTGGTACTCATCATACTCCAATGGATCTGAATTGTATGTAATAGTGATGGTTACTTCCGATTCGCCATCTGCGAAAGTTGCAGAAGCAGGAACCGTAAAGATATTCTCATCACATTCAACCTTCAAGGGAACGGTCAACTCGCCCTTTGTATCTATACGATAGAGCTGTATGCTGAACGTACTCTCATCAAAT
>JAFLUV010000031.1 GCA_022508635.1 Prevotellaceae bacterium | reverse complement strand
GCCTTGGTGCGGATGGCGTGCGGGGTCAGTAGAGGACCTTGCGCCCACCTATTATATATATGCCTGGACGGGCGGGGCGGTCGAGGCGCTGTCCGGAGAGGTTGTAGGTGCGCTCGTCGGCAGTGTTGCGGGCTGACGGGGATGCGACGGCGGTGGCACCGTCGGGGTCGAAGCCGCAGATGTCGCGGTAGTCGCCGCGGTCGTACTGCCACTGGAGGATGGGATATCCGTTGCCTGCCGCGGGCTCCTTGTACCAGGGGGCGCCCCAACGTGCGGCGATGTCCTGGAGCTCTTCGTGGGTCTGTCCGTCGGCCACGGGGAGGTCGTTGACGAGCATGTCGGCGAAGGTGTAGGTGCCGGTGAGGAGGTCGAGGGCTGTGGTCGTGCCGAAGGCGGAGGCCGTGTTGCCGCTGACGCTGGGGTTCCATGCTATGACGTTGCGGTAGGTGCTTCCGGGCGTGGCGTCGTTCTGTGCGCCTGCGACGATGCCGCCTGCCACGGGCGAGGTGACGGCTCCGGCTGCATAGCAGTTCTCGATGGTGAGGTCCGTGCGTACTCGTCCGACGAGGCCGCCGGAGTAGTTGGCGGAGGCACCGTTGCCGGTGATGTCGACCGCGCTGTAGCAGTTGCGTATGATGACGGGCGAGTTGCCGAGTGTGCCGCCGATGGCTCCGACGTAGCCTTTGCTGGTGATGGTGCCGGTGACGTAGCAGTTCTCGATGATGACGGGGAGCTGTTTGCCGTCGGCGTCGACGTATGTGCTGTGGCCGAGTGTGCCGCCGATGACTGCCGCTCCGGAGCCCGTTCCGTCAATGCGGGCATCGACGAAGCCGGTGTTTCGTATCTCGCCGCACATGGTTCCGAAGAAGCTGGGATAGCTCTTCGCGCCGTTGGGCGTGAGGTTGCGGATGATGTGTCCCTGTCCGTCGAAGCTGATGCGGTAGCGGTAGCTGTTGGTGCTGGCGTTGAGCTGGTCCCATTCGAAGCCTGCCATGTCGACGTCCGCTGCCAGGACGAAGTAGACCATCTCGTCCTTGATGAGGACGTCGTGCATGTGGTCGAGCTGCTCGGGACGGAGGATGACGTAGGGGTTGTCCTTCGTGCCGTCGCCCGTCTGGTAGGCGTAGATCATGTCGTGGGCAGCCGTCCTGATGCGGGTGATGAGTGCGGTGACGTCCCTGTCCTTGTAGCTGCATTCGGCCATCACTTGCCGTCCCTCTGCCAGCAGATCCCTCGCGAGCTGCGTGGCATAGCCCTCGGCCTCGGCTACGGCGAGCTTCCCGACAAGGGCCTGCACCTCGAGGGAGAGTTCGGCGTAGAGTCCGATGCTGGTCTGGATGCTGTCCATGGTGCGATGTATCTTGAGGAGCTGGCTGTAGCGTGTGGCTGCATCGGCGGTGGCCTCCGCCTCCTCGCGGTAGGATGCGATGGTCTTGTTGTAGCCGTCGTAGTATGGCTCGCCGCCCTTGGCGCAGGACTCGGCCATTGCATAGTAGCTGTCGAGGACTGAGGCGAGGGCCGCCGGGTCGGCCGTACCGTTCTTGTCGCGATAGATGACATTGATGTTGCCTACGCAGAAACGCTCCGTCTCGGAGAGGGGCTGACGGGTGCGCATGCCGACGGTGAGCTTGCCGCCGACGACGAGACCGTAGACGCTCTGCTGGTACCTGCCGTTGAGGAAGTTGGTTGCGACGGTCGACGAGGCCGATGGTGCCGTCATGCCGTTGTCGGCCGGACAGTCGACGGGCGTGGCCACCTTCCCGACGTAGTACTCGACGCTGTGCTCCGTGTCGAAGCCGTTCACCCTCATCTCGTAGAGTCCGTCGGAGACGTTGACGGGAACGGTCTGCGAGATGTCGAACGTGCCGCCTCCCTTGGCATAGCCGAAGGGCATGAAGGCCGTGCCGTCGCCGGTGCCGTGGTCGCAGTCGTCGCTGGCAACGACGTTCCAGTTCTTCCACTTGCTCTTGCTCAGGTCCGTGTTGCTGAGCTTGTACGTGATGTTGGCACCATTGCCTGTGTAGAAGACAGGAGCGTCCTGCGGCGTGCTGCTGGGATGGCCGTCGTTGACGACAGGCCAGTCGTTCTTCCACGTAATCTTGTCCAGAAGCATGAGTCGCCCATTATAGTTGTTGTTCTTGTCATAGCTGTGATAGAGGAGCCACGTCTGCCCCTCGTCGTCGGTGATGATCTCGCTGTTGTGGCCCGGCCCCTTCCAGCGGTCGTTGCCGGAGATAATGGTCGTATAGTTGTCGCTCGTCATCTGTCCGCCCTCCTTGTTGACATACGGACCGGTGAGCCTCGTGGAACGTCCCACGACGGTGCGGTACGTGCTGTTCTGGCCCTCGCAGCAGGAACCTACGCTGCAGAAGAGGTAGTAGTACTTGCCGCGCTTGTATATCATGGCACCCTCGAAGGCACCTCCGGCCAGCTTCGTCACGCCCTTGTGGCGCGTCCATGAGCCATTGGGCTGGGGATTGTTGATAGGACTGAAGTCCTTGATGGCAAGGGCATCGTCCGTGAGCTCCGCAATGCAGATGTCATTGAAGCTTCCCCAGACGATGTACTTCTTGTCGAACTCCTCGACGTAGCAGGGGTCGATGCTGTTCTTCACGCCAATCTCAGTGCTGCGGAAGAGCTTCCCCTTGTCAGTGAACTTCGTAGGCGTATCGCCCACGGCCACACCGATGCCGGTGCGGGAACCGTTGCCCCAAAGCGCCGAGGCATAGTAGCAGACGTACTTCCCGTCAATATAGTTGACGTCAGCCGCCCACATGCTGTAGTAGTCCTTGGTGCCGTCGGCCTTCGTAGAGTCGTTCCACGTAGGACGCGAGATAACGCCCGAGACTTTGGTCCACGAGACCAGGTCGGAACTCCTCGTGCACTGGCATCCCGTGGCATAGGAATAGAACGTGCCGTCGAGTGCACGCTGCACGGTCGGATCCGGGAAGTCGGAACCGTAAACTGGGTTGGTGTACTTCTTCTGCGCATTCGCAGGCAGCACGGATAGCGCTGATAAGAGTGCTGCAAATAATGTCCTTGTATTCATCGTTCAATTGTTAAGCAGTTTCACTTATGTTAAGCATGTTTCACTTATTTCCGTGCAAAGTTAGCAAATAATTAACAAGGTACACGCAAATTGACAAAAAAGTTTTGCATCTTCGGTCTTTTTACGTACCTTTGCACCCCGAAAAAGTCATAATGACACACAGTGACACTGAATGAGACTTATCCTGCTCACTTGCCCTGAGTTCTTCGTAGAAGAAGACAAGATCCTGACCTCGCTCTTTGAAGAAGGATTGGACATCCTCCACCTGCGCAAGCCCGATTCAGAACCAGTATACTGCGAGCGTCTGCTCAGTCTCATGCCTGAGAAATACCACCGGCGCATCGTGGTGCATGACCATTTTTACCTGCGCGACGAGTTCGGCCTTCTGGGCATCCACCTGAGCAAGCGGCATCCGCAGGCTCCCCCGTCATACAGCGGACCCATCACGCGCACATGCTATGACCTGCAAAGCCTGCCGCAACAAAAGTCGCAAAGCGAATACGTCCTGCTGCGAAACATCTTCGACAGTATATCGGAGAGCGAGAACAAGGCCTCCTTTGCCTACGACAAGCTGCGCAATGCCGCACAACAGGGCATCATCGACCGCAACGTCATGGCCGAAGGCGGCGTGACGCTGGACAACATCGAGGAAGTACGCAAGCTGGGATTCGGAGGCGTAGCCATACGCGGCGACCTGTGGAACCACTTTGACGTCCATTCGCAGCGCGACTACAAAGACCTCATCGCACACTTCCGCCGCCTCAGGAAAGTGACAGGATAGTACAAACCAGACCTCTGCCGACAAGAAAGACACAAGCTCTGAAATACTTAACTTAACTCAAATAACTGAACCAAACTGCCAAGCCCCTGCTTGCAGTTCCCTCCCTGACGGAGGAAGGGTTATAGAGAGGGGCACACACATGGAAGAAAAAAAGTCATTCAAGGTGTTCTCCGGTACGAAGACACGCTACCTGGCAGAAAAAATCTGCCAAAGCCTGGGATGCGAACTGGGCAATCTTTCTATCACACGCTTCAGCGACGGTGAATTTGAGGTCTGCTTCGAAGAGTCTATCCGTGGCATAGACGTTTTTCTGGTGCAAAGCACTTTCCCCAATGCCGACAACCTGATGGAACTGCTCCTGATGATTGATGCCGCCAAGCGTGCCTCGGCTCGTACAGTCAATGCCGTCGTACCGTATTTCGGCTGGGCACGGCAGGATCGTAAGAGCAAGCCCCGCGTCAGCATCGCAGCCAAGCTTGTGGCCGACATGCTCAGCGTGGCAGGCATCACACGCCTCATCACCATGGACCTGCACGCCGACCAGGAACAAGGATTCTTCAATGTTCCCGTCGACCATCTCTACGCTTCCAGCGTCATACTGCCCTACATACAGAGCCTCAACCTGGAAAACCTTGTCATTGCAACCCCCGATGTGGGCGGCTCAAAGCGTGCGAGCACCTACAGCAAGTACCTGAACTGTCCGATGGTACTCTGCAACAAGACGCGCAAGAGGGCCAACGAGGTGGCAAGCATGGATGTCATTGGCGACGTAACGGATGCCGACGTTATCCTCATTGACGACATCGTCGACACAGCAGGTACCATCACGAAGGCAGCCAATCTGATGAAGGAACGCGGTGCCCGCAGCGTGCGTGCCATTGCCAGCCATTGCATCATGAGCGGACCGGCCAACGAACGCGTGGAGGAATCTGCCATCGAAGAGATGGTCTTCACCGACAGCATCCCCTACAACAACAAGTGCAGCAAGGTAAAGCAACTCTCCATCGCAGCTCTCCTGGCACAGACTATACAGTGCGTGCTGAACAACGAGAGTATCTCCAAGCAGTACCTCATCTGAAGAAACCACGGGTGGCGCGCCTCCTTTTGCTCCTACTATTGTCCTGCCTTGCTGCAAAAGGCACATGTCAGGACTCGCTTGTACTCCAGCAGCAGGAGACGGCTGAACTCTTACGTCAGATTATCGCGGAAGACAGTATTGTCTGTGAAGAGATGCGCTTCAATCGCGACGGCATATTCATGCCTATTCGCGGAATCATACAGACTTTCACTCACCGCACTTTCAACCGGAGGCCTGGTCCTTACTCCGAAAGGAGCGGCCGTTGGGGAGACTATGGTCTCGCCCTCTCGCCGCTGGCTGCCACTTGGACAATGAAAGCCTTTGGAGTAAAGTCGCGAAGCACCACGCAGCGAATGCTCATCGCGAATGGCTTCGCTGCAGGTCTGACCGTCGGTTTGTCGCAGACATTGCGATGGAGCGTGAGGGAAG
Source organism: Prevotellaceae bacterium (assembly GCA_022508635.1). Lineage (GTDB taxonomy): Bacteria > Bacteroidota > Bacteroidia > Bacteroidales > Bacteroidaceae > Physcousia. Next base: position 11,477 of record JAFLUV010000031.1, on the reverse strand, counting down.
AGCGTCCTGACGGCTCCGGCACCGGAAGCTTTCCCTCTATGCATGCCTCGCTGGCCTTCATGAGTGCCGCGATTCTCAGCCGTGAATACGGGCACATCAGTCCCTGGATCACCATCGGCGGATATGCCGCTGCCACAGGAACACAGGTGTTGCGCATAGAGCACAACGCACATTGGATGAACGATATATTCATGGGAGCCGGCATTGGCGTAGTCAGTACGAACCTGGCATATTACATCACCGACAAAATTCTTGGGAAGAAAGGCATCGCCGCTCTCCCGTCTCATCTGCGAAGCGAAAGCCCTTCGAATACAGGGCTTCCCTACGCAGAGGGAATGACTATGGGAACTTCCGGTTTCCGCCTGATTTCCGGTACCGAAACCAGTGGACGTTCGCTGGACGTGGATAATTTTGCAGAGGCGGCATCTGGTTTTGACATGTCAGGTGTCAAGTTACGTAGCAGTGCTTCCATTACGACGGGATTTGAGGCAGAGTGGTTCCTCGACGACCATTTCTCATTCTCTGCCATCGGGCGCTACACGCTCTCGCAGGCAAAGCTGGAAATTCCTGATTACTCCGTTACGGCATGGGGCGAATTGATTCACCTCTACCACGGCAACATAGCCGTCGGCTGGAGTACTTCTGTCCTCAAAGGCATACGCTTTGGAACACGGACTCTATGGGGCGTGCGATACAACGAAGGAGTCACTTTCCATCAGGTTGCCGAGGGGCATCAAGTAGGACAAAGCCTGCTCAGCATCGGCGCACGATTGCGTCCCGAAGGCGGGGCAGGAGCGACTATCGACCTCCTGCAAAAATACAACCAGACCGTAGGTTTCTCTTTCGACTTCCTGCACACCTTCGGTACCGGTTTCATGCCGAACAGATGGGTTATCGCATCCTCCTGGAAAGCAATGTTCTGATTAATAAAATGAAATGTGGACTTTTTTTCTGAAGATCTGCTTTTTTGTTTCCGAAACATTGTCATTTTCCCTAAAACGATTTATACCTGTTTTGGAGGGAGTTATCTTAATTATTAATGTGCTTTTAATTCAGTTCCTCTCTTTTTTTTGTTAAAAAAGGATATACAGGGGGGGGATTCTTTCATGGAAAATTTGCATAATAAAAAATTTAGTTATACCTTTGCTACGAAATTATTTATATGCGATGTGTCTGACACATATCCTGCATTCAATGTACTCTATAAGAGATGAAAATATCAAATCTTGCCAACTGGTATTTCGACAAGAAGATGCTCCCTTATTGGTGTATCCTTTTTATTGACTGCACCATCATTATCATCAGCGGTTTGCTCGGATTTTACTATTTATACGGCGGTTCAGCTATTGCCAACAACTTCTGGAACATCATTCTGCAACTGGTGATTCTGCTTATACCCTATATTTTCTCGTTCCATATCTTCCATACTTACAGGGGTATCTTCCGCTTTAGTAGCTTTGTCGACCTCGTCCGCATCTCTTTTGCGATGATTGTAGGAACTGCTATTGCTTATGTAGGATATGTACTCATACCTGAGAATGGGAAAAATCACTTGAACATTCTTCTGGGCACCCCGGGGATGATGTTCGTTTCCGTCATAATCGCAACATTCGCCATGTGTGGTGTGCGTGTCCTTACCAAGGTCATATACGATATTGCACGCGCTAATGTGCTGACACGCGGCATTTTCATCTACGGCACGCTAAATGGTGGCATCAGCTTGGCAAAAAACATACGCAACGAGAGCCCTGCACGCTATAGCATTCGCGGCTTCGTCAGTCCGGACGACAAGATGAAAGGACACTGGATGATGGGCAGACCCGTATGGACCGACAAGGACGACCTTGTAACCATCATGAAGAAAGAAAAGGCATCAGCATTGATAATAAGTCCACTACAGGCAGCACATTTCCGCAAACAGGATGCTCTCATCAACACCCTCATCTCTGCTGGTATTAAAATCCTGATGATGCCCAGCAATGCCGAAGAATGGGACGGAAAGAGCGAACTGAACTCCAACCAGCTTCACGAAGTGAATATTGAAGACCTGCTACCCCGCCAGAAGATAGACGTGGACATGCAGGCTATAGGCCAGCAACTCAAGGCGAATCGTATCCTCATCACAGGCGCAGCAGGCAGCATCGGCAGCGAAATGGTGTATCAGGTGGCGCAGTTTGAACCCAGGGAGATGATTCTCATTGATCAGGCGGAAACACCCATGCACGACATCCGTCGCACCATGACAAGCAAATTCCCAAACATCCTTTGCCACACTATTGTAGCCAGCATCACCAACAAAACGTTTATGGAAGACATTTTCCGCCACCATACCCCCGATTATGTCTTCCACGCTGCAGCATACAAGCATGTGCCCATGATGGAGGACAATCCGGCAATGGCTGTGCAGAACAACATCTACGGCACACGCATCATTGCAGACCTCGCCGTCAAGTACGGAACAAAGAAATTTGTGATGATATCCACCGACAAAGCGGTCAACCCGACTAACGTCATGGGATGTTCCAAGCGTATTTGCGAGATTTACTGCCAATCGCTCAACAAGGCCATTGAGAAGATAAACGAAACCGGACACACGGAAAACTCCGCCCTGCTACAAGCAAACGGCAAACTGCCATGCACGCAGTTCATTACTACACGATTCGGCAATGTACTGGGCAGCAATGGCAGCGTGATTCCCATCTTCAAGGATCAGATTGCCAAGGGTGGTCCCGTAACAGTGACACACCCTGACATCATTCGCTACTTCATGCTCATACCTGAAGCCTGCAAGCTCGTGCTGGAAGCAGGAACAATGGGCAAAGGAGGCGAAATCTTTGTATTCGATATGGGCAATCCCGTGCGCATTGCCGACTTGGCAAGGCGCATGATAGCCCTGAGCGGAGCAATGGATGTGAAAGTAGAGTTCACGGGACTGCGCGACGGAGAAAAACTCTACGAGGAAGTGCTCAGCGACGCAGAGCATACCCTGCCCACTATTCACCCGAAGATCATGATAGCCCAAGTGCGTGAGTACGACTATGAACAGGCATGCAGCAACGAGCAACGCCTGCTTGAGGCCAGCTATACCTATGAAGACATAGCTATAGTGAAGATCATGAAGGAGATAGTCCCGGAATTTAAGAGCCGTCACTCCAAGTATGAGGCCTTAGACTGACATTCTACACCCTTCTTTTTAGTTTTTTGACCTATCAAGTTGCATCAGCACGCTACAGACGAGTGTGTAGATTGCCACGTCCACCAGTACAATGACAGGCATAAGGAGGTGGCACTGCCATAGCGCATAGTTGATGCCGCAAATCAGAAGGAAAAGGGACAGGATGGAAACCAAGGATGCATGCATCGACAATCCGGCATTCATCAGGATGTGATGAATATGGGTTTTGTCCGGCACAAAGATGCCATGCCCGGTCAACAGTCTTTGTATCGTCACACGCATGACGTCAAGCACGGGAATAAGCAGCAGCGTAATGGAGATAAGCATCTGCTCCTCGCCACAATCCACGGATGCAATGGGATACATTAGGCTCTTAATGCCCATATAGGCACAGACATAGCCTAAGAACAGGCTTCCTGCATCGCCCATGAATATCTTCCATCTGCCTATCTTGCCAAATACGTTGAAGCACCAGAAGACAACCAGTGAACCGACGATTGCAGCATCGAGCGAGGCAATGGCAGGGGTGTCTCTCAGCAGATACGTGTAGACCAGCAGTATCAGTATGCAGAGTCCGGAGGACAGACCGTCAATGCCGTCTATCAGATTGATGGCATTCACGATGGTAAGAATCAGCATCACCGTCAGTACGTAGCCTATCCAGAGAGGTATCTGGTGCAGGCCGAAGATACCGTTCAGGTCAGTAATGATAAGGTTGCACAGGGGAAGGATGAAGGCCGCAACTACCTGAACGACGAATTTTTGGGAGGCTTTCATGCCGATGCGGTCGTCAATGATACCTATTATGTATATCATGAGTCCGCCGATACTCATAGCTAACGTCGACATGCCGAAAACGAATCCATCTCCACCCATCTTGTCGTGCGTCCACGATGCGACAGCAAGACCTATCACGGCTGCTGGCATGAAAATCAGTCCGCCAAGGCGAGGCACGGGTTTATGGTGTATCTTTCGCTCATTGGGCTGATCGTAAAGCTTAAAGTAGCGGCAGGCTTTGATGACAAATGGCAGTCCTATTGCAGTTACGACTGCTGCTGCAAAGAACGCTAAGACAAGGGGGAGTATGGTTATGCTCATGAATAGTCGGTTTCTTGATTGCAGGGTGGCGTCAATACTTCCTGAAAGTAAGACGCGAACCCTCATTCGTCCTTAGCAGCATGGAACTGTTTGTCAGCGATTCTATCCAGAAGATACCATCCTCGGGAACTCCAACGGAAGAGAGGATGGACATGGGGCGAACCTCGTCGTGCTTGTCCCCTACGTATTCAAAAGGATTGTAAATAGTTATTCTGTCCGGACTCACCTTCAGTAGTGCACGAATGAAGAACGGGGTGTCATTCTCTCTGCGAAAGCTGGACATTTGTAACTGAAAACTATAGAATATCATGTCCTGCTTGGTTGCCTTCACGACATTGTCGGCATCTCTCCACTCCGTCAGTTGCCACATGCCGTCCAAGTCGCCGTTACAGTCCTTTTTGTCACAACTGCTCATGGTCAGCATAGCTGCCACAATAGCTAATATGTATAATTTAATTTTCACGCTCTTTCTGTTTGTTGGGTTAATCATACTTGTATATCCAGCCGTCCCAAGCCACGGTCAGCATCATGCCATTGGATCTGCCCAGCAGGCTGCCGTGATTATGTCCGAAGGCTGCCGTGAAGCTCACTCCCTCTAACTTCTTCGGAGCATACGTGGCCTCTAAAAGCAGGAAGTGCCCGTTGAGGGGATCCATTACTGGCTTCTCGTACGAGCCGAGATTTTTCTCGTAAGTGTAAAGCGCACGCCATGCAAACCTGGTACTGGGACTGCCCTTCAAACCCAGATGATGTGCGTTGACGCGATTGAAATAGTTGACAAGCATGCCCGGATACCCAAGGTAGCCGTTATACATAGGCGAGGGGATAAGCGGGTTGCCCATGACGAAACCACCATGCTGCCACGCACCATAGATGTGGTTGCTGTAATAGGCATCATTGGCACTTATCTGCTGGGGATTCTCGATAGTGGCATCATGATAGATGGGACCGGACTGGTTCATCGTGCCAAGGTGCTCGTAGACCACCGTACTTACATAGCGATTTCGCGGCAAGTTCAGTTCGATGCCCAGCAGCATATCCTTCCAGAAACCATATTGCATGAACATCTGGCTGTGATCCTCGAAGAGATGGTCCATATAGGCGGCCACACTCCAGTTTTTGTCTTTCCAGTCCAGGCGCAGGTGCCATGATCCGATGTGATTGCCGCTTGCGTTGGAGAAATTGTCGTCGTTGACGTCACTCCCGCTCGGAAAGAAGGCATTCAGGATGTTTCCTCCAAGCTTGATGTCCTGCTCAAGCTTTTCGCCATTGTACCCCAACACGTTATAGCCCCTGCCTCCAAACTGGCAGGCAACCTCCAAGCCGCCCGTCAGCATTAGTGGGAACTTACTCTCGTTACCGACTCGCAGAAGCAGTGCCTTGGAGTGGAACAGACTATTCTTTGTGTACATATTGGATGTTCCGCTCGCCCAATGCCGTTGCCAGATGTTGTCCGTATACACGCCGTATGCCAAATGTGCCTTGAAGGCAAACAACCCCTTCGTGCCGGGGACGACCCAAAACTCTGGCATCTCTAACCTGACCTGGGGCAGAGGACGTGCATTGATGCCCAGCGTCATACCGCCGGTGGAGAGCTCAGCATTCTTGAGTTCCGACGGTCTCTCTCTCTGTCCTATTGACAGGCGGAGCATTTCCCACTGTACGTCGACGAACAACTGCTGGATGTTAAACTCGCTCTCGTTGCCGTAACCCGCGGCAATGTCCGCACCGTAGCCTACGCGCCACGCCCTCAGCGAGTCGGCTTCGGCATCGCGCTTGATGTAGACTCGGGCCTGGAAAGTATTGTTGCCAATTGGTCCCAGACCGTACCTGTTGTTTGTGAACCAGAAGGGGGCATTGTCGCCACCGCCGAATGTGCCGCGCAGGCTTGCGCCGTACTGTACATCCTCCCCAAGGCGGCTCACCTGGGTTCTGCCAACCTGCGGAACGAGTAACAGACAGCACAGGACAAGTATGATGTATGTCTTTCTCTTCATTCTTTTTCGCTATGTACTTTTATTTCCTTAAGAATTTTCTTATTGAAGCGCCGCCTTTCCATGTCGTAAATCCAGCCCCATTTGTTGAAATACTTCACGACGCTGGACATGTGAATCAATGACAAACGCCACTTATGGTAGGACAGGCGGCTGAACCTGTGGTAGATACTCACTGATGGATAGAAAAGAGTCTTGTACTTTGCATGAAGCCGGCGCGTGATGTCTACGTCCTCCATGTACATGAAGAAGCGTTCGTCAAACAAGCCTTCGCTCCGCAGGGCATCTATCCTCAAGAACATGAAGCATCCCGACAGGAACGGCACGTTCATCTCATACTCATAGCCCGAGTGCCGCAACTCGAACCGGTTGTTTCTTTTGGCTATCAGCCACTGGGGCAAAAAGAAGCGGCCAAAAAGATCCAGCGGTGTAGGGAGCAGCTTGGCCAAGCGCTGTACCGAACCGTCAAGGAACAATACCTTGGGCATTACCAGCGCTACGTCCTTGTCCCCTTCCATCAGCCGCCACAGGGTTGGAATTACATCCGCACCGAACCATACGTCCGGATTGACGACGAGGTGGTATTGGCTACCCTCCTCCATTGCCCTCCGCAGTGCCACGTTGTGTCCGTTGCCATAGCCTCTGTTGCTGCGCTTCATGTATTCCAGATGGAACCCTCTGCCTGCGTGCTTGATGAAGTCTTCGTCTCGGCGCATGTACTCCTGCAACTCACTTTCCAATCGCAAGAACTCGTCGCTGTGGTCTATGATCCAGACCTTTTGGACTGGCGAGATGAGCAGGCTGCGAAGGATGCCCTCCAGGTCCAGCAAATTATTGTTGTATGTTACTATCGATGCTGTTATCATTCTCAATTCACAAGGTGCATCCGCAGGGGAACCGGAGTCTTCCTTCCGGCCTCCCTGCTGCCTTGCCGTCCGTTCGGGCTGCAAAGATACAACAATATAACGAATCTGTCAAATGTTTTATTGCCCTGCAACCTCAAAATGTCAAAGATGGCACATCTGCCTCCTCTGCACGCAATATGCCAGCAGACAGAAAGGGATGGCACTCGTAAAGTATGTTATGTCATACGACGAAGAGAACAAGGCCCAGTTTCCGCTTTGCCACATGTTGTGGAGGAAGGTCACAAGGACAAACACGCACAGCATGGCCGCCGTATTCCTGTAGTAGCGCCGGGCATCGCCTCCGTGATTCCACGCCAAGAACAGCCCCAGCGGGACGAACAGGACAAAGTCGGGGAGGCTGCCCTGCCTCGTCTGCAATGCCCAGGGGTTGTTCTGGAAATAGTAAAATTCCTGCCAGTCCCAAAGGGCGAAGGGCACAAAGGTCAGTGCGAAGACTATCAGCGCCAGCAGCGTCACCTCACATTGCCTCCTGAGCTTCATCCTGCTCAGGTAGGGGCACAGCAACAACGCAACGGGCACAAGCACTATTATCCGGGTGCTTGCCAGCAAACCCACGCCGCAGGCTATCCGCCATCGCCGCTTCTCCACCCACTGCTGGCTCAGGCGGGGGAAGATATAGTTGACTATTGCAGCCAGAAGCAGCATGTTCGTAATGAGGTCGCTCCTGACGGCCGCTTCATACCAGACCGCGACGGATGAGCATAGCAACAGGCCTGCCGCGAGAGCTCCCTCCCTGCCCTGCACCTTCCTGCAACTGCACAGGAACAATATGGCTGCCACAAAGAACGACAACCCCACATTGCCCAAGAGATAGAAAGGGATATGCAGGACCTGCCAGACGGGGAACGGCGAGGCATATCCGCCCAGATGCGTACAGGCACTATAAGGATAGGTGCCGGACAGGAGGTTGCGTATCGGGAAGTGCAAGGCCGACCATCTGTCCACTTGAATACCGTAAGGGTCAATGGCATATTGCAGGGTTGCCATGCCGGCAAATGCAAGCAGGACGACACCGCAGGCAATCTGCCCGGAGCTCGTCCTCCTGGCGATGTCGCCACCCGGCAGGCGGGGCATCAGCCACCGGAGCAGGACGGCATAGGCGGCTATGGCAAGAAGCACGCACAATGCGGCAGGAAGGACGCCTCCCCCTGCTATTCTCGCAGAATACTTTGCCACGAACAGCACGTTGACTGCCACATAGATCGTCTCTGCGACACTCATCCGGCCCGGCCTGCACATCTTCTCCATCTCCCTTTCCTTGGAAATTCCAAAATGAACATTTTCGGTGCAAAGATATAAAAAAATCACGAATTCGGGACACCTTATTATATATTAAGCGCAACTTTCAGGAAAATTACGGCCCAGTTAGGAAAGTTTTACGCCCCAGTTAGGAAAAAATCGCTGAATAGCTATGACCGCCTGAATCAGGCCCGGATTTGGCCTCAGGAAACTTGCGATTTCACTTGTTTTTTTGTTATTTTCTAGTTTTTTATCACTTTTGCCCCAAAATTGTTGTATATGTCATTCCTTTGTCATACCTTTGCGCCACTGAATTTCCTTGCCCGTATTGTCCCAACGACAGTATTCGGCACATAAAGTATTTCCAGATGAGATTCAAACAATTACCGATTCTACTGATTTTCATGCTTGGCTACGCCTTGTGCGCCAATGGCCAGCATGCGGCGATCAAGTCAAACATTATTGACGACGCCTTTGCCAACATCAACCTCGGCGTGGAAATAGGCCTGGCACCGAAGTGGACGCTCGATGTTCCGGCAAGCTACAACAGCTGGGAGCAATACGGAGGCAAGCGCTGGAAGCACTGGTGGGTGCAGCCCGGCGCACGCTACTGGTTCTGCGACCGCTTCGGCGGACACTTCATCGGAATCCATGCCCACGGCGGACAGTACAACATCGGAGGCTTCGACGGAAAGGTGAAGTTCCTCGGATGGCACGACGGCAAGTATACGGGTACAGACCTGCGCAAGCTCGACGACACACGCTATCAGGGATGGTTCGTAGGCGGAGGCATCAGCTACGGATACGCATGGATGCTCGGAACGCACTGGAACCTCGAGGCCGAGATTGGCATCGGATACTCCTACACGCGCTACGACCAGTTCCGATGCACGGGCTGCGGCAAGAAAATTGCCGAGGATCAGCCGCACCACTACGTAGGTCCCACCAAGGCCGCCATTAACCTTGTGTACTTATTCTAAAAAACGTCCGCGAACATGAAGAAAACATCCATCATAGCAGCTGCCACGCTTTTCCTCTCTTCCCTCGCCGCCACCGCGGCCGTAGAGGATGGTGGCGTAAAAGTCAGCGACGTTCGTACCGAGCGCCACGGCGACCTCCTCTCCGTCTCCATGGAGATACTTCTTTCCGGCCTCGACGTAGAGCCCAACCGTGCCGTGCTCCTCACGCCACGGCTCGTCAACGGAGCCGACACCCTGTCGCTGCCCCCGGTAGCAGTCTACGGACGCAAGCGATACTACTACTATAAGCGCAACTTCGGCGAATACATGCTCTCGGGCTCCGAGAACGAGACATCCTTCCTCTCGCGCAATTGTCCCGAGGCAGTGCCCTACGCACAGGTAGTGCCCTATGCCGATTGGTTCGGCGGTGCCGACCTTGTACTCGACCGCAGCGACTACGGCTGCTGCCGCGCCCTGCTGGCACACACGCTGGAGGGCATCGGCACCGTAACCTTCCGCGACGAGTTCTTCCCCTCCCTCGTCTATCTGCACCCGGCACCAGAAGCCGAAAAGCGCCGGCAGTTAGAGGGACGCTCCTACGTGGACTTCCCGGTGGACCAGACCGTTATCTATCCCGACTACCGCAACAACCTGAAGGAGCTGGCAGTCATACGTGCCACGATAGACACCGTGCGCAACGACCCGGACGCACGCATCGATACCGTATGGCTCAAGGGCTTCGCATCGCCCGAGTCGCCCTATGCACACAACACCGACCTGGCAAAGGGACGTACCGAGGCACTCAAGCGCTACATCAACAACATGTACAACTTCACCGGCGTAGAGATACTCACCGACTACGAGCCCGAGAACTGGGAAGGCCTGCGCCGCTTCGTGGAGGGATCGAACCTCGCACACCGGCAGGAGATACTGGCCCTCATAGACTCCGACATGGAGCCCGACCCCAAGGAATGGAAGATAAAGATGACCTATCCCGAGGACTACCGCTTCATGCTCACGGAATACTATCCCGCACTGCGCCGCACGGACTATCGCGTCTCCTACGTGGTACGCTCCTATAGCGACCCGGCCGAGATATTGCGCATCATGCGCACCACGCCCCAGCACCTCTCGCTCGAGGAGTTCTACTTGGCAGCCAGCCGCCTGGAGCCGGGCAGCGAGGAGTTCACCGAGGTATATGAGACGGCCGTGCGCCTCTTCCCGCTTGACGAGACGGCCAACCTCAATGCAGCCAACGCAGCCATGCGCCGTGGCGACAATGCGGCAGCAGAACGCTACCTGGAGAAGGCAGGACAGACACCCGAGGCATTCTACGCCCGCGGTGCACTGAAGATACGCCAGGGCGACATGCAGGCAGCACGCTCCTTCCTTCAGGCAGCACGTCAGGCAGGCATAGAGCAGGCAACCACCACCCTGCAGGAGATGGAGCAGCGAGGCATGTAGCCCGCACTCCCGCCTTCCACACAAAGGGGTGAAACAACAAAGCAAATCTAATATATGTTTAAACTATAAAAATGTCAGAAATTATGAAGAAACTATTTATTTGGGTAGCTGCCGTCGCGTTATGCGTAAGTTGTAGCCAGGAAGAGATCACCGATCTTACCGATCCCGGCAACGCAGGGGGGGCAAGCGGTGAAACTGAAACAAGGTATTTGACCGTGAATATTGCAACTGCAAATGGAGGCACAAGAGCTGATGAAGATTACGAAGCCGGAACAAAAGTAGAAAATGCAGTAAAAGATATTCGTTTCTATTTCTTCAATGAAGATGGCAGCGCTGCTACAGTAAAAGCAGATGGTACGAATTATCTTACCAAAACCGATTTTCAAAACGATGAGGAGAATGAGAATAACACAAATGGAGATACCCATCAAAAGGTAGAGGATGTTGTTGCCGTAACACTTGTTATTTCGACAAAAGCTGGCGATTTGTTACCAAAAAAAATGGCTGCAATCCTTAATTACAACGGTAAACTTGGCACAAAAAGTTTAAGCCTTGATGAACTGCGTGGTTTAGACTATGTAGAAGACTATGCTGCATTGGCTAATGGTGCTACCCCTTCTTT
>JAFLUV010000030.1 GCA_022508635.1 Prevotellaceae bacterium | reverse complement strand
TAGAGCTTGTGGTTTCATGGCTGATTTTTCCACGAAACGAAGTTTTAGAAACACTCAGGGTTTCCTAAAACATTATCCCTGAGCTAAATAAAAAAGATACCACAACGTGAGTCCAACAAATTACAGTTGTTTGGTTTTTGAACAGAGTTTCAAAAACACTTGGGTAAGACTTTCAAAATACTTAAGTGAAACTTTGGAAATACTCAGCAAATACTTCAAAGCCAGTTAAGTATTTCTTCATTCATAAGACTGTGTTGTAAGATATTTTGTGACGATAGCCTCCGTCCTATCCCATAGTTCCTGCATCTGAGGATGATGATAGAACTTGTCACCGACATTGACGATACGATTTGAGCGATTAAATGTACCAGTCTGTCCAGCCTTGTCTTCATCAAGCAGGAGATGGATGGCAGTGTCAGCACCTTGGCGCGGAGTATAGATAAAGGGACGGAAGAAAAGGTCGGTGAGAGGGTCAAAGAACATGTGCATGCGGATAATTTCCGTCGATACTATCCATGGGTCGGCTGCATTGACGGTAATACCCCTGTCCTTCAGGAGTGATGCCAGATGGAAGGTGAACAGGGTTATCGCCAGTTTGGTGTTACAATAGATAGGGATGCGATAGAAAGCTGTCTTGCGTCCGTGTGTAAAGAACTCGGGGAAATCGAGGCGCCCAATCCTGTAAGTCAGGGACGACATATTGACGATACGGCTCCCCTTCCCCATCAGAGGCAGCAGCAGGCGCGTAAGCAGATAAGGGCCGACATAGTTGACACTGACCGTATGCTCCAGTCCGTCGCGTGTACGATGGTAGGCAGTCTGTATGGTGCCCGCATTGTTCATCAGCAGGTCAAGGTGCTGGATACGCTTCTTTACCATAGTGGCAAAGCGGCAGACTTCACTCAGGTCGGCAAGGTCTATGTCCATGACTTCAACTTCCTGATTACCTGTTTCGCGAATGATTTCCTGCCGTTTCACTTCTGTATCAGCATCAGGACGATAGCATGCCATAATGGTATGATAGCCCTTGGCGGCTACGGCCTTTGCTTCTTCCAGGCCCATACCCGTCCCGGCACCGGTTATGATTGCAGTCTTCATGTATCCAAGGGATTAAAGTTTGTTCTGTTCTCTTTCGATACGCTCTATTTCCCTTCTCAAGTCAGAAGGCAACGGTGTGGAAAGATGCTGGTGACAAGCCATTTCCTGCGTATACATACGACCGATACAGTAGTTGCTATGACGACAGCCGCAACGATGGTGCGGGTCTTCCCGAAGGCGGTTCACGAAGTCCGGTTCGTTGAGCAGGCTGCGAGCCATTTGCACAGCCTCGAAACCATGCCCCAGCACTTCGTTTATCTTGTCGCCGGCTACAAGTCCGCCCACGTAAATGAGGGTCATGTCGGGCAATGCCTGTCGGAACTTCAGTGCATCGTGCAAGAAGAAGGCTTCCTCGTAAGGGACGGTCTTTGTCATAATGCTCCGCACGAGGGGCTTGCACGACCGGATACCATACTTGAGCCAAGGCTTGTCCATGTAGTGCGTCATCGTCTGCAAAGGCAGTTCGCCGCGCATGACATACATCGGCGTGGCACTGACAAGGCCGCCGCTCAGTACCAAGGCATGTACGCCGAGCTCTTGCAGCTTGCGCGCCACCGGGATACTCTGTTCCTCGGGAGTAATGCCGTGTTTAAGTCCGTCGCGCATATTCATCTTGCACACGACAGCCATATCATCCCGGGCAGCTTTCATGACTTCCTCAATACAAAGCGTCATGAAGCGCATGCGATTCTCCAGTGAGCCTCCGTATTCATCGCGGCGATGGTTGAAATAGGGATTCAGGAACTGGTCTATCAGGTAGCCGTGTCCGCAGTGTATCTCTACTTCATCGAAACCCGCATCACGAGCCAGATTGACCGCCTCGCCGAACTTTTTTGCCAGCACAGGCAATTCGTCACGCCGGAGTCCGCGGACAATGGTAGGGCTGTAGAGATTAAAACCATTGCTGGCACCTACAGGTATACAGCCACAGATGTCCCTGTGGCTCATGTTGCCACAATGCCCCAACTGGATGCCGGCAGCAGCACCTTCGCGATGGATGCCGTCAGTGAGGCGGCGAAGGCCGGGCAGTATTTCGGGCTTCATCACCAGCTGGCGATCGAAGCTCAGTCCGCTCTCTGTCACGGCGGCATAGGCTATCGTAGTCATTCCTACCCCACCCCGTGCCACGCTCGTATGGTAGTCATAGAGCGCCTGACTGGGTTCGTGGCCTGGACACATACTCTCGAAGGCAGCGCTCCGGATAGTACGGTTGCGTAGAGTCAAAGGGCCGATATGGGCTTCCTCGAAGATTTTGTTCTCAACCATAAGTATATAATTGATTCAGTTTTTCTGTTGCAGGTTTGCTCTTAATATATAAAAGGTATGATGCGCTTGCGTTTGCCGAGGGCTTCCCTGCCGAACTCATCACGGTAGCGGTTGTAGATGGCATGGGCGCGTGGCACGAGGTTGGCAGCCGTCCAAAGGGGAAAGACCCAGCTGACAGGAGTGGCGGCTACGATGGCAAAGCCCGTCCACTCCAGAATCTCGCCGAAGTAGTTGGCAGAGGTCACAAAGCGGTACATGCCCTTCTGCGGCAGGTAGTGGCGGGTGTCGCCCGGCTGGCGAAGGTGGCGGATAACATGGTCGGAGTGCCAGTTGATTGCCATCCCTGTCAGGAAGAGCAAGATGCCCAGTATGGCATTCCAGCGGAGCAGATAGGATGCACCCTCACTGAAGTCGGGATTGGGGAACCAGTAGAGACCGCCGCCCTGCAACAGGCCGTTGATGACGTTGAACGTGATGCCCATCAGCATGATGGCCACTGGCATACGGCTCCTGCCCGTTATGAGGCACGGGAAGACGAAACTGCGCTGGAAATAGTGCAACTCAAAGAGCCCGAACAGCACAAGCTGAGGCAAATCCCACTTTTGCACCGCACCGCCGGAACAGCAATCGGAACAATACCAGATGAGGAACATGACGATAAAGACTGGTGCTTCCATCAGCATCCAGGCCAGCTTGTTATTGATGCTCCATCCCCAACCTTGTGTACGAAACTGCCCGTACCCGGCTGTGACAAAATAGAGACAGGCGAAGACGATGACGGCCATCGCCATCATGCCATAAGTGAGCGCAGAGAAAACTTCAGATGTCATTGATATGCAAGTTGGTGTTGAACGTCCCTGTCAGCGACGTCGTTCTTTGGCATGCAAAGGTACGAAAGTATTTCAGAATATCCGCGTTCCCAGAGACTTTTTTAGGAGAAACGCAGGAAAAACAAGGCATACCGGGGAAAAACCGAAGTCGATTCGGCAGCGGTTGTCAAGGGCCGACAATGCAATTCCATATTGACGGTACAGCATTTATCAGCAAGGACTGAAAATTTCTTCGCGAAGAATTTCAAAATCTTCGCGAAGAAAAAAAAATTGTTCGCGAAGAAAATATAATTTGTTCGCGAAGAAATCAGGAACTGTCGCTCGTGACCCCACAAAACATATACATACACATAGAAAGAGGGTGTCTCAAAAAAGTTGTTTTGAGACACCCTCTTGCGAAGCACGGAGAGCGTAATGTCAGTTACGGCTCACCAACTTCTGTTATCGTTGGGGACAGGGAACGAAACTATTCGCTCCAGTCCTCCTGCGTCTTGCGGACATAGGTCTTGTAGCGACGCTGGGCAGCAGCCTTACAAGCATCGTAAAGCTCCTGAGCCTCTTCGGGAGCCGCCTTCTTCAGAGAAAGGAAGCGCACCTCACCCTCGAGGAAGTCCTGGAACTTGTCCCAGTCGGGCTCCTTGCTGTCGAGCTGGAAGGGATTCTTGCCCTCTTCAGCCAGAGCAGGATTGTTGCGCCACAAGTGCCAGTAGCCGCACTCAACGGCCTTAGCCTCCTCAGCCTGGCTCTTGCCCATACCACCCTTAGCCTTCAGGCCATGGTTGATACAGGGAGCGTAGGCAATGACGAGCGAAGGTCCGTGCCAAGCCTCAGCCTCGCGAATAGCTTTCAGGCACTGGCTCTGGTCGGCACCCATTGCCACCTGAGCGACATAGACGTTGCCATAGGTAGCTTGCATGAGGCCGAGATCCTTCTTGCTCACACGCTTGCCGTTGGCAGCAAACTGCGCAATGGCTCCGATAGGCGTTGCCTTGGAAGCCTGGCCGCCAGTGTTGGAGTACACCTCAGTGTCGATAACGAAGATGTTGACGTCCTCGCCAGAACCGATAACGTGATCCAGACCACCGTAACCAATATCATAGCTTGCACCGTCACCACCAATAATCCACTGAGAACGCTTAACCAGATAGTGGTCGAGCTCTTTCAGCTTAGCGCAAGTGGGACAACCTGCCTTCGCACCCTCAGCAATGAGAGGCTTCAATACAGCAGCAGCAGCCTTCGAGGCGTCGGCATCCTCCTGACCTTCGATCCACTGCTGGGCAGCAGCCTTGAACTCAGCATTAACCTTCTCGTCAGCAATGAGCTCCTGAAGGAACATAGTGATGCGCATCTTCATCTTCTTATTGGCAAGCACCATGCCAAGGCCGTACTCGCAGAAGTCCTCGAAGAGAGAGTTGGACCATGCAGGACCCTGACCCTTGGCGTTCTTCGTATAAGGAGTAGAAGGAATGGAGCCGGAATAGATGGACGAGCAGCCGGTAGCGTTGGAAATCATCTCACGGTCGCCAAAGAGCTGGCTGATGAGCTTGACGTAAGGCGTCTCGCCGCAACCAGAGCAAGCACCGCTGAACTCGAAGAGAGGCTGGGCGAACTGGCTGTTCTTGGGACTTTGCTTAATGTCGACGAGGTCTTGCTTCGAGCTGACCTTCTTCATGCAGTATTCCCAGTTCTTTGCCTCCTGAACAGCCTCGGCGCTGGAATCGTCGTAAGCCGCCATCTTGAGTGCAGAACCACCGAGTTTAGGATTGCCCGGGCAAACATCGGCACAGTTGCCGCAACCCAGACAGTCCTTGACGCTGACCTGGATAACGAAATGCATACCCTTCATTGCAGCAGGAGCCTTCATCTCTATGGTTTTGCCGCCAAAGTCCTTCACCTCCTCGTCGTTCATCACGATAGGACGGATGCTGGCATGCGGACAAACGAAGGCACACTTGTTACACTGTATACAGTTCTCCGGATTCCATACGGGAACAAAGCCTGCCACGCCACGCTTCTCATAAGCAGCTGTACCCTGCTCCCAGGTACCGTCCTCGTAACCCTTATAGGCGCTGACGGGAAGGTCTGCACCATTTTGGGCATTAATGGGACGGACAAGTTTCGTAATGAACTCGGGTTCGTCATAGGCAGGAACCTCGTCAGCAGGCAGGTTAGCCCAAGCCGGATCGACTGGCAGCACCTGATATTCACCGCCGCGGTCAACGGCAGCAAAGTTCATGTTGACAACGTCCTCACCCTTCTTGCCGTAAGACTTCACGATAGCCTTCTTCATCTGCTCAACTGCAAGCTCAACGGGAATAACCTCCGTGATGCGGAAGAAAGCAGATTGTAAAATGGTGTTCGTACGGTTACCAAGTCCAATCTCCTGGGCAATCTTTGTAGCATTGATGTAGTAGACCGTGATATTCTTTTCCGCAAAGTACTTCTTCACATTGTTGGGAAGGAAGTTTACAAGCTCCTCACCCTCGAAAATAGTGTTCAGCAGGAACTGACCATTCGGACGGAGACCACGGATAACGTCATACATTCTCAAATATGCCTGAACGTGACAAGCCACGAAGTTAGGTGTTTTGATTTGGTATGTGCTACGGATAGGCGTGTCTCCAAAACGCAGGTGAGAGCAAGTGAAACCACCGCTCTTCTTTGAATCGTAAGAGAAATAAGCCTGACAATACTTATTCGTATTGTCGCCGATAATTTTCACGCTGTTCTTGTTGGCACCAACCGTACCATCGGCACCAAGACCGAAAAATTTGGCTTCGAAGATACCCTCGCCACCCAGAGCCATCTCCTCCTTGACAGGCAGAGAGGTGAAGGTAACATCGTCCACGATACCCACAGTGAAATGATCTTTAGGCTGAGGAAGCTCAAGGTTCTCATAAATACCAAGCACCATGGTAGGCGTAACGTCGGCTGAGCCCACACCATAGCGACCGCCGACAATGACGGGAGCGTTCGGCTGACCATAGAAAGCGTCCTTTACGTCGAGCAACAGAGGCTCGCCGTTCGCTCCAGGCTCCTTAGTACGGTCGAGCACGGCAATACGCTTACAGCTCTTTGGCACGGCTGCCAGCAGGTGCTTCACACTGAAAGGACGATAGAGGTGTACGCTGACCATACCATACTTCTTGCCGTTGGCATTGGCATGGTCGATAGCTTCACGGGCAGCCTCGGTAGCAGAACCCATCAGGATGATAACCTGCTCTGCATCCTCTGCGCCATAGTAGCTGAAGAGGTCGTACTTGCGTCCGGTGCGCTCGCTGATGGCTGCCATGTATTTCTCTACAATGGCAGGAACAGCATCGTAGTAGCTATTGCAGCTCTCGCGGTGAGCAAAGAATGTCTCGGGATTCTCTGCCATACCCTTTGCCTGCGGATGTTCCGGTGAAAGACAACGGGCGCGAAACTCGCTGACTGCCGTCTGGTTGACGAGGTCGCGCACATCATCCTCTTCCAGAAGTTCAACTTTCTGATACTCGTGAGAGGTACGGAAACCGTCAAAGAAGTTGATGAAAGGCACACGAGCCTCCAACGTAGCAAGATGAGCAACAGCACTGAGATCCATCACTTCCTGTACGCTGCCCTCTGCGAGCATTGCAAAACCTGTCTGACGGCATGCCATCACGTCGCTGTGGTCACCGAAGATACACAGAGAATGACTTGCTACAGTACGGGCTGATACGTGGAATACGCTAGGAAGAAGCTCGCCAGCAATTTTATACATATTGGGAATCATAAGGAGCAAGCCCTGGCTGGCTGTGAAGGTACTTGTCAGTGCACCTGCCTGCAATGAGCCATGTACGGCACCGGCAGCACCGGCCTCGCTCTGCATCTCTTGTACCATTACGGTATCACCGAAGAGGTTCTTACGTCCCTGAGCGGCCCACTCGTCAACATGCTCCGCCATGGGAGACGACGGTGTGATGGGATAAATGGCAGCAACCTCACTGAACATGTAGGCAACATGTCCGGCACAGGTGTTACCGTCCCAAGTTACGAATTTCTTTTCTTTTGCCATAATTTTACTACTATTAATTGATTCAAAATTTTAATTCAAAGTTCTTTGTTCTATTTTCATCCTCATTCAAAATCAATGTCGAGAACTGTTAATACAGGAATCCATACATCCAGAGCGGTATTTCCTGCTCCAAACCTTCCTTAACGCCAGCCAAGACATAGAATACATCCATGTTCTTGCGTTTAGGCTGTTCCAGACAGATGCGGAACTTTAGTTCCTCGTCAACAACAAACGAACAACTACGGTCACCCCTTTGTAGCCTATGGCGTCCCCACAGTGCATTTTGGAAGAAGGTTTCCATAACAACCTGTTCATCGCTATAGTCAGGCATCATAGCGTACATTAAGTTCGTATTGTGTAGCAGTATGTTCGCTGGTTTCTTTGGGAACTCTTCTCCCAGACGATATATCATATTGAACAAGTGTGCATCACTCAGGTATTTAATGTAATTCACCACAGTCGCACGGCTTGTCTGCATATCCTGTGAAAGCTGGCTGATGTTTGGGGTTCCATAATCGCTGGTAGCAAGGAGATAGAACATTTTCTTTATTTTGCCAAGATGCTTGAGGTCAATTTGCTTAATATGAAGGATATCAACTTCAATCATCATGTTGATGGTCTTGAGAAGGTTCTCTGCGAAATTCCTCTTATCAAGGAAGAAGGGATAATAACCATGGTGAAGATACTCCTTGAAATAATTCAAAGGATTGACCTTGGCAAGCACCTCATCAGCGATGTGTTCGTGGCGGTTTTGGATCTCGCGAATAGTATGCGATCGGAAGTTTGTCCCTGCCCTGAGATTGAGATATTCACGAAAAGAAAAACCGCGTAGGTTATAACTGGCTGCAATGCCATTAAGTTCAGGATTATCGTCCTTGAGACGCATCACGCTCGACCCTGTAAAAACAACTCTGAGGCGAGGACAACGTTCGTAAATATGGCGAAGCTCATGACTCCATTTGGGATATTTGAAGACTTGATCAATTAGCAGAACTTGGCCTCCTGCTTGCATAAATTCCTGTGCGAACTGAAAAAGTGTTTTTTCTTGGAAATAAAAGTTATTCATGTTGATGTACAGGCACCGACGATCCTTCGGACCAAAATTCTCCTTGGCATACTGGAGTAAAAAAGTTGTCTTACCAACTCCGCGGCTTCCCTTTATACCAATAAGACGTTTATGCCAGTCAATTTCATCCATCAGTGCATGTCTAATAGGCCCCACCGTACGTTCTACCAGATACTGATGTGTCTTATAAAAAGAATCCAACATAAATAAGGTTAAAAGATTTTTGCGTTGCAAATTTACACTTTTCTCCAGAAATTGCAAAGTCTATGTAGCAAAAAGTGAGGTCAAGGGTTTGTTTTTCTTGGGAAAACATCGATATGGCGCATTTGACGCATGATTGTGGTCTGCCTTTTAAGCATGTAGGGTGAAGGATTTCGGCTACTGTAACGTAACGGATTGGGCAAGGTGGCTGCAATCAAGGCACAATTCGGCCGTGTCAGCGCGATGGAAGGATAGCCGAAATGTTGGTGCGCAACAGCCTCTGCACCATAGATGCCGTTACCCATTTCGATGGAATTAAGGTAGACCTCCATGATACGCTCTTTACCCCAGATGAGTTCAATGAGTACGGTAAAATATGCTTCAAGTCCTTTGCGAATCCAACTAGTCCCTGGCCAAAGGAATACATTCTTTGCAGTCTGCTGGCTGATGGTACTGCCTCCGCGATAACGTTTGCCAGAACGTCTTTCCTCCATCACCTTTGACAATTCGATAAAGTCAAAACCATGATGTGTAAGGAAACGCTGGTCTTCGCTGGCCATGACTGCTACAGGAAGGTAGATGCTCATTGAATCAAGGGGTATCCAGTGGTGCTTGAGTTGCAAGGTATCGCCGTGAGACACTTGTTGTGCACAGCGAATTACCATCAATGGAGTGATGTACACCGGACACCACTTATATACCAAGACAGCAAGGATTGAACCTCCGAAAAACAGAAGAACAATCCATCGCGCAAAATTCTGTAATTTCTTTATCATATTCAAACTAAATAAGCCATTTAGGATATAGGCATATGTATCATCGATTATAACTATCTATGAATAATTGCTTTATAAAATTAGGCCTAAAATTACATGTTTAACTCTGAAACAGAGCTTTAGAAATACTTAAGTAAAACTTTCAAGACCACTTAAGTATAACTTCAGAAACACTTAACTAAAACTTCGAAAACACTTAAGTAAAATTTGGGGAACACTTAAGTGTTTCTATGAGAACTATTTCCTGCTAAAATTGCCTTTGCGCTGATGTATGAATTAAGCGCATGTTATGATATAATTAAGTGGGTGCATCTATCTAAGACACACCCACTTAAATGTTTTCCTACTTATTGGAGTGTTCCCGCATTAGCAGCGTTGATCATTGCTTCGCTGGCATACAAGTAAACTTCTACACGACGGCTAGCTTCTCTGTCTTCCTTGCCGTTTGCATCATAAATAAGGTAGTTGGGATCCTCGCCATAGCCTATAGTGCTCTTTATCTGAGAGGTACTTACGCCACAAGAGTTTGTAAGATAGCTACGAACAGCATTTGCACGGTTCTGGCTCAGCGTCAGGTTTGTTGCATCACTACCATCACTGCTGGCAAAACCACAGATGGCCACGTCGCAGTCCGTGTATACATTCAGCACATTATTTGCGAACTGACGTAGGGAGGTCTGTGCAGCTGTCTGCAGGTCACTCTTGCCGACCTTGAACAGAATGCCATTGTCAAATGTTACCTTCACTGCCTCCAAACCATTCTTATCAGTCGTCGTCTCTACCTGAGCGTTAGCTACAGCCTCTGCAGCAGCCTTTGCCTTATCCATTTTCTTACCGATGAGGACACCTGCAGTCGTGCCACCTGCCACACCGACACCTGCACCAATAGCTGCACCCAACTTGGCACCACTTGAACCGTTCACAAGAGCACCGATCGCAGCACCAAGACCGGCACCAACTGCGCCACCTCCTGCACCACCAATAAGTCCACCCTTGGTAGTATTGTTCATGTTACAACCAGAGAATACAACGGCCATCGCCAGAGTACTCAAAATAGTTTTCTTTGCTTTCATTGTATTTAGTTTTAATAATTTAAGAATACTTTGTTTTTCAAATTCGACCACAAAGGTACATATTTTCAAAAAAACAGATGTTTAATCTGCTTTTTTTTTGTACTTTTGCAGGCGATTTTAACATACGATTAAGGTTTTTAAGACTTTCTATATACAACAACGAAATAATGCTATGGCAAAAGAGTTAGATTTCCTCACAAAGCGAAGTGAGGACTACAGCAAGTGGTACAATGAACTGGTGGTGAAAGCAGACCTGGCAGAACAGAGCGACGTGCGCGGATGTATGGTCATCAAGCCTTATGGCTATGCCATCTGGGAGAAGATGCAGCGTACGCTCGACGACATGTTCAAGGAGACGGGAGTACAGAACGCATACTTCCCTCTGCTCATCCCTAAGAGCTTCCTTTCCCGTGAGGCAGAGCACGTAGAGGGCTTTGCCAAGGAGTGTGCCGTGGTCACGCACTACAGGCTCAAGACAAACGAGACGCACGACGGTGTCATCGTGGATCCTGCTGCCCGTCTGGAAGAAGAACTCATCATCCGTCCCACATCCGAGACGATAATATGGAATACCTTCAAAAACTGGATACATTCATATCGCGACCTGCCACTGCTGGTCAACCAGTGGTGCAACGTGATGCGCTGGGAGATGCGCACACGCTTGTTCCTGCGCACCAGTGAATTCCTCTGGCAAGAAGGACATACGGCTCATGCCACACGTGAGGAAGCAGAGCTCCGTGCACAACAGATGCTTAAGATTTACGCTCAGTTTGCCGAAGAATATATGGCAGTTCCTGTGATACAAGGTGTCAAGAGCGAGACAGAACGTTTTGCAGGTGCCCTTGATACTTATACTATCGAGGCGATGATGCAGGACGGCAAGGCACTGCAGAGCGGCACCAGCCATTTCCTCGGTCAGAACTTCGGAAAGGCCTTCGAGGTGCAGTTCCTCAACAAGGAAAACAAACCAGAGTATGCATGGGCAACATCATGGGGCGTCAGCACACGCTTGATGGGTGCCCTTATCATGACGCACAGCGATGACAACGGCCTGGTGCTACCTCCTGCGCTGGCACCTATTCAGGTAGTCATCATCCCCATCGGCGGCAAACCAGAGCAAGTAGCAGCCGTCGACGCAGCCGTGGCTCCTGTCATCGCAGAGCTTAAGCAAATGGGCATCAGCGTTAAGTATGACAATGCCGACAACAAGCGCCCGGGCTTCAAATTTGCTGACTACGAGTTGAAAGGTGTGCCTGTCCGCCTTGTACTCGGCGCACGAGACCTGGAAAACGGCACGGTCGAAATAATGCGTCGCGATACGCTTGAGAAGGAAACACGTTCCCTGGCAGGCATAGCTGAGTACGTCAAGCAACTTCTTGACGACATACAGAAGAACATCTTTGCCAAGGCCAAGGCATTCCGCGATGCACGCATCTACGAGTGCAATGATTACGAGGACTTCAAGGAGCGTGTCAAGGACGGTGGTTTCTTCCTTTGCCACTGGGACGGCACTGCAGAGACGGAGGCCAAGATAAAGGAAGAGACACAGGCCACCATCCGTTGCGTGCCTTTTGGCATTGAGCAGACACCGGGGGTAGACATGGTAACCGGCAAACCGAGCAAGGCGCGTGTCCTCATCGCAAGAAGCTACTAAGTCGCACGGATTCTGGTTCTTGACGCTCTTTGCGGCGGAAGAGATAACGGCGACGATGGTTATGTACGTTGCTCTGCTGATGTTGCTTCAATTACGAGTAGCACCAGCAGAGGCAACATTTCTATCGGCTATGCTTTTCGTACCATGGATATTAAAGCCTTTCATGCGTCCGTGGGTCAAACGTTTCGGGCACTTTGGACAGATGGTTTTCATTGTTGAGGGATTGCTCTCCGCTGCCCTGTTTTTTCTGGCGTTTGCATTTCGAATGAGCACGGCAGCAGTCTTTCTTGCGTTGCTGATAGTCAGCCTGCTGTGTGTGTGGCATGAACTTGTAGCATGTATGTATTATGATAGCACGCTGCGCCCGTCGCTTCAGCGTCTACTGACAGTTCCTAAGGCCATCTGCTCGCAAGCGGCTATTATTTTTACCTACGGCGCTCTTATCTTCGTTGTCGGTACGCTACAAGTTTATTTCCGGCAGATGATACGCTATTCATGGTCAGTAGGGTGCTACGTCGCCACCGGCATCTTTCTGCTGTTCTTTCTTTACCACTTTATATATTTGTCTCGCTCTCCGTGGAGAGAAGTCACTCCTGATGAAGATTGCCAAGATGGACTGCCCTCATTTAAAGAAACTTTCCGGCTGCGAAGGAGCACGGAGGGCGGTTGCAACTCCATGACCGAAGGCTGGATTGGGATTCTCCTCTTGCTGTTCCTTCTTCTGCCGCAGGCGCTTATGTTCTATGCGCGTGTGCTATATTTATACGATACGCATGAACATGAGGGATTGCAGTGCACGATACAGGAAATAGGTTTCGCCCAAGGCACCGTTGGCGTCATTGCCTTTAACATAGGCATAGCCTTGAACCGTCTGCTCCTTCAGCACTATTCCTTCTGGCATCTCTTTTGGCCTATGGCAACATGCCTTGTTCTGTCTCCCTTCGTCTATATGGGGATGACGCTGTATCCACCCGGCTCACTCGGGATGCTATGTTGCTGCACGATGTCGGCGCAGATACTATTCGGTTTAGGGGCAGGCGTTTGTCGCTATCCTGTCAGCCTCGTTTCAGGCAACCATTACCATAACGAGGTAAACGTGCTGCAAATACCCGTTGTTTCAACTGTTATGTTTGTGCCGATGGCTGTTTGCGGCTGGATGGTGGAAAGGTTTGGGTATAATATGTTTTTTCTCGTCAATGCCCTATCCGCCCCTGCCTGCCTGCTTGTCGTGTACCTGCTTCTCAGATTGAGAAGGATGCATCCTTGCTGCTACAAACCCTAAGCGATGGCTTAATCTCTCCTTTTCACACGTCAGTTTTTCCCCTATCCATCTGCTCCGCTCATCCTTTATCTCCGGTTCATCCGTATCCTTTGCACCGACTGTACACAATAAACAACTCTGCTCACGATACAACCCGTAGTTCTCGTAGCCAGACTTAACAAGGAGGCAGGACAAAAAAGGCTTAGTATGATTGTTTTTCACATATTGTTACATTTACACGTTTTTTTTAGGATACTTTTCACTTATATTGAGGAAAACGACGTATCTTTGCATCCATAAATAGTAACACTTTAATTCAAACTACACCATGGCAGAGACAGTCAGCAGCAATGCAGAGGAGAAGAGGAGCCTTAACTTCATAGAACAGAAAGTAGAGAAAGACCTGGCGGAAGGCCTCAATGGCGGGCGCATACAGACGCGCTTCCCGCCGGAACCAAACGGCTACCTGCACATCGGGCACGCCAAGGCCATTGCCTTGGATTTCGGCATCGCACAGCAGTACGGCGGCAAATGCAACCTGCGTTTCGACGACACGAACCCCGTCAAGGAGGACACGGAATACATCGAAAGCATCGAGAACGATATTCAGTGGCTGGGATTCCAGTGGGACAATGTCTACTATGCCAGCGACTATTTCCAGGAGCTATGGGACTTTGCCGAATGGCTCATCATGCAGGGACGTGCCTACATCGACGAGCAGAGCGCCGAAGTGATAGCACAGCAAAAGGGCACTACCACAAAAGCCGGCACCAACAGTCCGTTCCGCGACCGTCCTGCCGAAGAGAGCCTCCGGCTCTTCCGCTTCATGAACAGCGGCGAGGCAGTACCCGGAACCCTCGTGCTGCGAGCCAAGATAGACATGGCGCACCCCAACATGCTCTTCCGCGATCCCCTGCTCTATCGCGTGATGAACATTCCCCACATCCGTACCGGCAGCAAGTGGAACGCCTATCCCATGTATGATTTCACGCACGGACAGAGCGACTACCTGGAGGGCGTCACCCACAGCCTCTGCACACTGGAGTTCGTGGAGCACCGACCCCTCTACGACCTCTTCGTCACATGGATGAAGGAGTACAAGGGTGAGACGGACAATATCGAGGACAATCGCCCGCGACAGACAGAGTTCAACAAGCTGAACCTCAGCTATACCCTTATGAGCAAGCGCAACCTGCTGGCATTGGTTGCGGAAGGTCTCGTCAACGGCTGGGACGATCCGCGCATGCCTACCATCTGCGGCTTCCGTCGTCGCGGCTACAGTCCCGAGAGCATACGCGGGTTCATCCGTAAGATAGGCTATACCACCTTCGATGCCCTCAACGAGATTGCCCTGCTGGAAAGTGCCGTCCGCGAGGACTTGAACAGCCGTGCCATCCGCGTCAGCGCAGTGCTGGATCCTGTCAAGGTGGTCATCACGAACTATCCCGAAGGACAGACCGAGCAGCTTACCGCCGTCAACAACCCCGAGAACGAAGCCGACGGGACACATCCGGTGACTTTCAGCCGCGAGCTATGGATAGAGCGCGACGACTTCCAGGAAGAGGCAGAAAAGAAGTTCATGCGTCTGGCTCCCGGCAAGGAAGTGCGACTCAAGAACGCATATATAATAATGTGTACCGGATGCACGAAGGATGCCGACGGGAACATCACCGAGATACAGTGCACCTACGACCCTGAGACGCGCAGCGGGCTCCCCGGTGCCGACCGCAAGATAAAGGGCAAGACGCTGCACTGGGTAAGCTGCGACCACGCCGTGCAGGCAGAAGTACGGCTCTACGACCGCCTCTGGAAGGCAGAGAACCCGAGGGACGAGATGGCAGCCATACGCGAGGCACAGGACTGCGACCCCGTCACGGCGATGAAACAGATTATCAATCCCGACAGCCTGACCGTCCTGAAGAACTGCTACGTCGAGGAGTTTGCCGCCACGATGCCCGCGCTGAGCTACCTGCAATTCCAGCGCATCGGCTACTTCAACGTCGACCCCGACAGCACCGCAGCCCGCCCCGTCTTCAACAAGACCGTCGGGCTCAAGGACGCCTGGGCAAGAAAGTAATTCACGCACACAACGCACTAATCCACAAACACACACAGGCAATGGACGAGAACAACAGATACTACCAGTCGCGGCACTTCCTCCGCCTCCTGCACCGCTACGAGAAGGCCGTAGCCGAAGGGCACGTACCCTACCTGGAGGCAGACGAGCTGACCGACATTGCCGAGTACTACATGACCGACAAGCAGGACGAGAAAGCCAACCAGGCCATACAGGCAGCCATCGACATGCATCCCGACGCCACCGACCCGCAGATATTCCTGGCCCGCCAGAAGATGTTCTACGGACAGCTCGACGAGGCACAAGCCATCGTCGACGCCATCATCGAGCAGGAGAACAACGAAGTCATCTACGTCCGCGCAGAGCTCCTCATCAGGCAGAAGCAAGCCCTGGAAGCATCCGAATACCTGCTCGAAGAGATGGAGCTGATGCAGGACAGCCTCGAGACCTACCTCTACGACTGCACCGCCATCTTCATGGACTACGACCAGTGGGAGCTGGCAGAGATATGGGCCGGACGTCTCAGGGACATCTGCCCCGCCCACCCGAGCCTGCCCCTCATGGAGGCAGAGATAAGCATGGGGCTCGACGACTACGAGACAGCCGAGACAATGCTCCAGGAGCTGCTGGACAGCGACCCCTACAGCACGGAGGCATGGAACCTCCTGGCAGAAAGCTACGTAGCACTGGAAAGGTACGCCGACGCACGCGAGGCCGCCGACTACGCGCTCGCCATCAACCCCCAGGAGAGGAACGCCCTGCTGATGAAGGCCAACGCCTGCATGCACGACAACCAGCTGCCGCAGGCCATCCGCTACTACGCACAGTGCCTCGAGATGCAGCCCGACGACCTCAGCGTACAGATGTCGCTGGCCATCTGCTACAACAACACGGAGCAGTACGAGAAAGCCGTCTCCCTGCTGACGACGGCAGAGCAGCGCATAGAGAAGCAGCCCGAGGACAGGCAGGCCGACCTGCCCCACCTTCTCCTCATACGAGCCTTCGCGCTGGGCAAGCTGAAGAAGTACGACGAAGCACTCTCCACGATAGACCGTGCCCAGAGCCTCGCAGACGGCCAGGAGCCCTGGCTCTACCACATCGCCAGGGGCGAGATATACCTCTGGCTCGGAAAGATGTCCATGGCAGAGAAACACTTCATCCATGCCATGGAGAAAGGCCTCGACAGGTGCGAGATGCTCTTCAACATCGCACTCATCCACAGCCGTGCAGGCTACTACGAGAACGCCATCAACATGCTCAACGACGTCTGGGCCTTCTACGGCACCCGGGACGGCAGGTTCGTCGTCCCCTACCTGACCGACTGCTACCTCAAGCACGGCGACATGGAGAACTTCCTCAAGCACCTCCGCATGGCACCCTCGTGCAACCGCGAGCTGACGATACAGCTCTTCGGCGACCGCTATCCCGGCACAGCCCCCGAGGACTACTACGCCTACGCCTACCGCGAGCTCCACGGACACTTCCCCGACCCCGGCACCCCGGACACCGAAGCACCGTCCTGACAAACCCCGCACCGTCCCCTCCCCGTATACGACACCACCGTCCCCCTATATAATATTATAATGTATAGGAACCGCACCACAAGGCAGGCAGACGA
>JAFLUV010000003.1 GCA_022508635.1 Prevotellaceae bacterium | reverse complement strand
TTGCAGCCATGTCTGCACGGGCATCCACCTCGTCGTAGTACCCGTTCCATCCCGGGTCGAACAGCAGGCCGGGTGCGATATCGGCTGTGTTTTCGTCCTTGTACGGGTTGTAGGTTCTATAAGTTCCGTAGGGACCGGGCTCAAACCTTTCGGCCTTGCCGTTGGCATCAAGCTTTGTTACATAATGGCCCTTCACCGAATAGTTATTATAAGAGAAATAGCGTTTGGTAAAGATTGAATCCCTGGGATATTCAAAGTCGTCATGGAGAATCGCATAAGCTTCCGAAATGCGTGCACTATAGAAAGGAGCGCTGAAACGATCAAGGATGTGACTGAAGATGTTGGTCTTGCCATTGGTACGAATGACCTCCGCCATATTCGTAACAGGACAAATCGGCTTATCCGTAACATTGATATAACCATTCTCACAGACGCCGTCCTTCTCTTTGAGAAGTGCACTATAGATGTGCACATCGCTCGGGTTGCGAGGCTGGTTCATGAAGATGGCAAAGTCCTCGTCCGTGATGACATTCCTCGCCATGTGCTCTGACGTGAAATGGAGCATCATGGGGACGGTGGAGTCAGTTGCCAGATAAAGACCACGTCCTCCCTTCTCCTCGCGGAAACGCTCCCAATAGTCCTTGTCCGTAACGGAATAGCTGAAAGGAAGCTGATCAGAAGGCAAGAAAGTGATGGAGTCGGTAACAATGACGTCGGTGTAGCGACGCATGTACTCACCTCTGGTGGGAGACGTGGTTCCACTCGACTCACTGCTTGCCAGGTTCTCCATCACAATGGCATTGTTGAGCATACTGGTGTGAATCAACAACTTCTTCTGTGACGGACTCATGTTCTCGTAGCTTGTGGCATTGTGCCAAGGATTGCTCTCGGGCAGCGTGGCGTTATAGGCGAAGAATGCATCCCACGCAGAGTCGTTTGCCACGAACACTGTCTTCGAACCAGTACGATTGAGCACATCGGTCAGCGGACGCATGTTCTCGGGATTTACATCCTTGTCGGCCAACAACTTCAGATAGGTTCTGAAATTGCCCTTCTGCTCCAGGCTTTGATATATGCTCGAACTGAGCCAACTGGGTTTTTCATCATCCAGAATGAACTCATCCGTACAAGCATACATCACCCCGCAAGCTGCCAGCAGGCACACCATTCGTGAGGAATGCCGGCTCCATTTGCTTAAAAGGTTTGTCATACGCATTGTTTTATTTTAGTTTTTATTGTTTTCTTAAAGTTTTTTAATGCCTTTTTGGTCATTACACGCAATCAGCAGAGCAAAATTACATTTTTTTAGACGAATCTCAATAAATGTTGAGAGCAAAAGCGGGATTTTAGCTTTTTTTAACAAAACTAAGGTTAATTTTGGTCAAAGAACATTATCTGAAGGAATGAAAAATATGCATTCCTCTCACAAAACACAAAGGGTAACACCAAAGCATGCCTTGTCCTTCCTCACAGAGAGATGTCCTATTGCTGTTCAGAGCAAGCATCGAACGGCTGATCTCCAATCTGTCTTATAAAAATGCCTGCCGCTTCACTCGAGCTATTCAACAAAAAAACCTAAGCTGTTTGAACAAATAACTTGAGTGAAATGACCATAATGGTTAAACATTAGAGAGAAATTAAGCATTATTTTTGATACTTCCACTTAAACGACGTAACTTTGTACCCAATATGGAGAAAAAAACACAAACAGGCAAAGTATTCCTCATCGCAGGCAGCGAACCGCTGGGAAGTGCAGGCATACAGGCTGACATCAAGGCCATCACGCGTTGCGGAGGCTGGGCAGCCGCTGCACTGACATGCATCGTGGACGAAGACGTGAACCACATCAAGGGCATTCATCACCTGCCGGTGGAACTGATTGTCTCGCAGGCAGAGTCCTTCCTGAGTACCGTCGGTGCCGACTGCATCAAGACAGGCATACTGCCCACGGAAGAAATTATCCACGCCGTAGCAAATGTGCTACGCCGACACAACAGACAACCCATACTCATTGACCCCGTTATAGTAAACTTTGCCGGCGAACAGCTGGTAAGCGATGCCGCTATCAATGCTTACAAGGAGGAACTTTTCCCCCTCGCCACTCTCATTACTCCCAACGTCCGTGAAGCCGAGTTCCTGCTGGGACACTCTATCGACAATCCGGAAAAGGACTTGCAAAAACTCAGCCAATGGGGATGCAGCGTACTGGTGAAGAGTGTCGACGAGGGCTCCTGTCTGGTGGATTATCTTTATGACTATACAACAAAGACGCTCACGCCACACCGTAAAAAGAAACTTGAACTTGACGACCGCAACGGTACGGGCGACACACTGGCAAGCGCCATCGCCACACATCTGGCAACGGGAGAAAGCCTTGCGACCGCCGTCACACGTGCCGAGGCCTATATGGGTTATTTCCTGGCAGGCCCGCGCTATTATATCAGCATAGCCAAATAGGGAGTCCAACTCCCCTTAGCGGCGGTTATTTCTCTGTATGCTCCTGACTGGCAGGATCGCCGTAGTGTCCATAAACGCCATAGCTTCCGTAGCCGGCTTTTCCATAACGACCATACTTGCCGTACTTGCCATAGCCGTAATAATAGCCATATTTCTTCTTCTTCATATCCACACCGTTGAGCACCAGGTTAATTTTGGGCAGCTTGCCTTCAGCATGGAGGGAATTGATGATCTCAAAGTTAGAACGCGGGCTGTAGTCGGCACGACAAACAAGAAGACTCGTATTGGCAACACGACCGATAGAAAGCGTATCGCTGACCAAGGCAATAGGCGGCGTATCAAGTATGATATAATCATAGTGCTCCTTGAGCAAGTCTATTGCACAATCAAGCTGCTCGCGCGACAAGAGCTCGGACGGATTAGGCGGAATGACACCGGCAGGCAACACATCAAGGTTCTTGTTGACAACGCCGTGCTCTATTTGCTCGTCCAGCACATCAAATGACCTGCTGTCACCAGAGAGGAACGTCGTAATACCTTTCTTGGCAGGAGGCAGTCCAAAAAGCTTGACCAAACGAGGCTTACGGATATCCAATCCAATAATCACCACTTTCTTACCCATCAAAGCCAACGACATGGCCAGATTCGTGGAAACGAAAGACTTTCCTTCACTCGGGAGACAGCTGGTACAGAGGATAACCTTCTCTCCAGACTGCAAGACGAAGCGGAGATTGGTACGCAGACCACGGAAAGCCTCTTCCATAGAGTCATTCGTATTCTCGCGCACGACAAGTGTCTTTTCGCCATCCACACCCTTGGCTGCCAAAGGAATGTCTGCAAGGATGTTCAACTTCGTCAACTTTTCAACATCCTCGCGCCCTCCGATACGGAAGCGCAACAGATCCAACAAAAGTACAATACCAACGGGAAGAAGCATGCCAAAAATCAGGGCGACAAACAAAATGAGACTTGTCTTAGGAGCTACTTTCCTTATGAGCTGCGGCGAATCAATGATACGAGCCTTAGCAGCAGTACTGGCAAGCGAGATATAGTTCTCCTCGCGCTTCTGCAAAAGCAGGAGGTACAAGTTGGCCTTGATTTCCTGCTGACGGCTCATATTCGTCAGCGCGCGTTCTTGGGTAGGCGTATGGCTGATACGGTTGCTGTACTTGCTATACTGGCTGTCGGCACTGGCCTTCTGCGCCATTACATCACTGCGAACGGCCTCCAGGCTCACCCTGATAGAGGGCCACATTTCCTCGATCTGACCCGTGAGGCGCTGCACATAAGGGTTGTCCTCGCTGGAAGACTTGAGCAAACGGTTGCGCTGCTGCACAAGTTCGTTGTACTTGCCTATAACATCATTCAACTTGACATTATCCAGACCGAGGTTGGCCGGAATGACCTTCATGACGTTAGCAGGGTTGTTCACATAGTTGACCAATGCATTGATGAGGTTGAGCTGTGTCTCGAACTCCACCTGCATCTTTTGGTATTCCGTCGTACTGGCCAAAGCGACATTCGCATTGTTAGCCAAATTGACGAGATCGTTACTCTTCTTATATTGTTCCAGCTCACCCTCCGTGATATCCAACTCATTACGAATGAAATCCAGACGTTCCTTGATAAATTCCTCGGTCTTCACGGCAACCTCATTCTTGTCCTCATTAGCATCCTCGTTGTAGCAGATAATGAGCTCATTGAGATAATCAAGCGAGCGCTCCACTTGCGTATCCGTAAAAATGATATTCGCTACGGTGGTTGTCTTGCTTGTAGCCGTTGCCGTGAATTTCTTCATATAGAAGCGTGCGGCGAAATCAACAGGCATGACAAATGCATAAAGTGTCTCGCCGTCCCACTTAATACCAGGATTGTGCTGGAAAATAATGGTACCCATCGGCGTATTGATGGTGCCAGGCAACTTTTTGACCTCTCGCTCAAAAATGACAGGCTCTTTCCGTTCCGGTAAAACTACCTTACCCTTGATTTTAAGGCCCTCGCCCTCCTTTTCCATCTCAAGCATGATAGGTGCCTGCAACACAGAAAGCTGGTGCTGCGGCATATCCACGATGACAGGATTGTTCTTATATAACTCATGCTTACGGATACTTCCCTCAATGGCATAGCTGACATATAGCTTCAGCTTCTCCACCACGCGACCATTGACATTGGTACTGTTCAGGAGTTCCAGTTCATTATCAAAGCCCTGAGTATTGGAGATAATACCCATACTCTCCAATTCCATCAGTCCACCCATTGAACGATTATTACCTTTGTTGTCCTTAACCAATACCTTCATGGCAGAATTATAGACCGGGCTTGCATAGCGTAAGTAAATAAAAGCTAAACCCAAGGCAATAAAAGTGGACAACAAAATCCACTGCCAATTAAGTACGACAATAGTCCACAAATTAGCCAGACTAAAGATATTAGACTCTTCTTCTCTCTGCAAATCTTCGTTCGTAACGTAATCCGCCATTATAATTATTGTTGTTCTATCAATTTGTTATTACCTTTGCTATACTATAATAATATAGTACACCATTTTCGCATGCAAAGTTACCGATATATTATAAAAGACAAAAGGATTTAAGCAAAAAAAATGCTTTTCTTCGACTTTTCTTGGCAAAAGCAATCTGTTTTTGAATAAAAAGCCGTACATTTGTATGTTAGTATATGTACCTTGACGATATCGTTCACCGAAAAACAATGCATACACAAGACACAAACATACGTATTTGGCGAACACGGCGGCACAAGCTTCGTAACAGCCTAACCAGCCTGGTCGAAGCCGTTACTTGGACGGCCTGCCTGCACATTACCGCAAGAACGACAGGCTATCAACACGAAAATTGGCACATTTTTCTCGCACTGGCATTCCTGCTCTATCTTGTTGCTGTGCAGTTCATCCCCGCCAACATTTTCAGCCGTACAACACGACGAGACGAGGTAGTGGCATGCGCCATAAAGACTGCATTAACTACCTGCATACTTGCTGCTGCCGTTTTTGCCCAACACTTTTTGCCGGGCATCACCGGCCTCTTGTTCTGCATGGTACTGACCATAGAAAGACTCATCGCCAACAATTGCTTCATTCGCTATTGCATACAGCCTGCCCATAACGAACACGGCATACTCATCTGCCAAAGGGAAGATGCGGCATCGTTCCTGCAAGCGCTCCAGCAAAATACTTATGGCTTGACATTAAACTGCATGGAGAGAGACAGCACCTCGTCCGAACAGACCACCATGGTGCAACGCCTGGAAGAATACCTTTCTGCCCATAAAGAGACGACATCCGTCTACTGCGCATTGTCTGCATTGTCTGCAACAGAGACTGAGGCAATGGCGTACACTTGCCGCAAACAGGGTATCGTACTACACTTGTTACCACTACCGACAAATGTCATGAATCCATTGGTACGGAACGAATGCCGCGGTACTATCTGCGTGCTTTCGCCTGCCAAGCATCCCCTGTGCAACCCGGCAAACAGGATAGCCAAACGCATGACAGATATCGTGCTGAGCCTCATCGTCCTGCTCACAATCTTTCCGCCCGTCGCCCTCGTCGTATTCATTTGTTCCAAACGACAGAGCCGCGGCCCGATACTCACCTCCCGTCACATGTGCGGGATGAATGGCAAGCCGTTCCAAAGCCTTACCTTCCGCACACGGCACTACAACGCTGCACCCTCTTTTCTCGACGGCTTAGACGACCCTGGCTATTTCCCCTTTGGCAAGTTCCTCTCCCGGACACGCCTCGAAATGCTGCCGCAGTTCCTCTGTGTACTCTGGGGAAGTATGTCAATCGTTGGCTCACAGGCGATGACACCTGAGCAGTATGCCGACTACCGCCACGAATTGCAACGACGCTTTGCCTCAGGCTACCGACTGAAAGCAGGCATCATTAGCTACCATTTCCCATATCATGCCGGAAACAGCCCAGAGGCAGACGTATGGTACTGCCGCAACTGGAGTTTCTGGCTTGACATACGCACCATGTTCCGAAGAACCGGAACCCTGCTAAGCCGTTCAAAAGCAAAATCCATTCACTATATATAATAAAACGGATCCCACAAAACGATAATACAATATTATAATGTGTAATATACTAAAAAAACACTCACATGTCTATATTTAGCAAACTATTCCGCCAACGTAAGGAGGAACCGCAGATAAAGGCTGGCGGCATGGAGGATTTCATGCTCCTCATTCGCGTCTACTATCAGGCCACAATGGCAGCCCAGCTGGGCATCAGCAATCTGGCAGCCCTGCCCGACCTGCGTATCTTTAAACAGACCTACCGCGTACACACCCTTAACAACAAGCTTGGCCTCGGCGAGAAAAAGCACTGTCGCAAACTCATGCAGGACATCTACGGCATCAGCGATTCCTTTTTCACCGAAATTGACACCAGCATCCGTAAGCGTTGCCACAAAGTACAGGACATGCAGTCCTATCTTTTTTCTTTTCAAGGCTTCAGCCAGGATCTCATGATGCTTATCGGCAACCTCATGCAGTGGAAGATGCGTTTGCCCGGCTTCCTGCGTGGTGCCCTGCGCGAGATGGTCGCCAAGCAAATGCACCAAATCCTAACCAAGAACGATTGGAAGGACGAAGGCGTGCGCCGTACTTGTGTCAGCATCCGCAAATACCAGAATACTCTGGGCTACTCAGAAGCATGGATGACGGAATATGTACACACTATCGTAATGCTCGCCAAAAAGGAGCCAAAGAAAAATAGTGAATAGTAAACTTGCATATTGCAGAAAAAAGTATTATCTTTGCCCAAAAATTGAGTCTTTTTGTCATGAGCCACGAATTGGAAAAGCTAATCCTCCGCTTGGAGACGCGGGTCAGGCAACTCATCATGCAGGAGGAAAACCTGCGGAAAGAGCAAGAGCGACTGCAAAAGCAACTGAATGAAAAAGATGACGAGATACTCAATCTGCAGATACAGAACGAAGAACTCAAGCAACAATACCGCCATTTAAAGATGGCAAAATATATTGATATGGCTGACGACGATGTCAAAGACATGCGAAGTCGTATCAGAACCATGGTGCACGACATCGACCGCTGCATCTCCATGCTCAAGGTAACACAGTGAGAAGAACTAAAATAAAGATTAAGAATTAGGGATAATGGACGATGTCCTCTCTATAACTCTCCGATTCGGTTCATGGACGTTGCCCATGACCGTCAAGCGTGACGAAGAATACATCTATCGTCAAGCCGAAAAGCTTATCAAGGAGAGATTTAGCTTCTACACAAGCAGTTACCCGGGACAAAACACTGAGATGTATCTGGTGATGACCATCCTTGACATTGCCGTGCAGAACAAACGGCAGGAGACAGAAGGCAATACAGAGCCTATACTAAAACGGCTCCAGCCCCTGCTTTCGGAAGTCGAGGCTGCACTGGACAAAAAACAGTGAACAGCTGCAAAGCTGATCGTCTGTCGGAACAACGTGACAAACGACCCGAGTATTAACATTTATTAAATATCAACTCTATGTCAACAGTTATTATAGCAGCCCTGCCCATTGCTATTGCCATAATTATCTTCTTTGTACTGGTGGGCATCTGGTACTTTGTCGTAGTGCCTGCCAAGCGGAAATCCCTCACCGAAGAAGCCCGTGAGAACGCGGTAAAGGAGGCAGAAGTAATAAAGCAGAAGAAGCTGCTCGAAGTAAAAGAAAAATTTCTCAGCAAACGCGCTGAACTCGAGAAAGAAGTACGGCAACGCAACCAGCAGATACAACAGGCCGAGAATCGTATCAAGCAGCGCGAGATGCAACTCAACCAGAAACAGGATGACCTGACACGACGTAAACAAGATGCAGACGCACAGCTCCTACGCATGGAGACACAGCAGGCTGTGCTTGAAAAGAAAGAAGAGGAGCTCAATGCACGTTTCTCCGACCTTGTTAACCAAGAGCGTACAAAGTTGGAGGAAATCTCCGGGCTCAGTGCAGAAGAGGCACGCGAACGTCTCGTGGAGTCTCTCAAGGACGAGGCAAAGACCAATGCAGCTGCCTACATCAACGAAATCATGGACGACGCACGCATGACGGCTACCAAGGAAGCCAAACGCATCATCATCCAGACCATCCAACGCGTTGCCACAGAAACAGCCGTCGAAAACTCCGTCACTGTCTTCCACATTGACAACGATGAGGTGAAAGGGCGTATCATTGGTCGCGAAGGGCGCAACATACGAGCCCTTGAAGCAGCAACCGGTACTGAAATTGTCGTAGACGATACACCAGAAGCCATCGTTATCAGTGCCTTTGACCCTGTTCGTCGCGAGATATGCCGATTAGCTCTCCATCAACTTGTCAGCGACGGACGCATACATCCTGCACGCATTGAGGAAATCGTAGCAAAGGTCAAGAAGCAGATCGACGAGGAAATCCTTGAAGTTGGCAAGCGTACCACTATCGATTTGGGCGTACACGGCCTGCATCCCGAGCTCATCCGCATCATTGGCAAGATGAAGTATCGCAGCAGCTACGGACAGAACCTCCTGCAGCATGCTCGCGAAACAGCAAATCTCTGTGCAGTCATGGCAAGTGAACTAGGGATCAACCCGAAGAAAGCCAAACGCGCCGGCCTGCTCCATGATATAGGCAAGGTGCCCGACGAAGAGCCAGAACTGCCACACGCACTCTATGGTGCCAAACTTGCCGAGAAGTTCAAGGAAAAACCCGATATCTGTAATGCCATTGGTGCCCATCATGATGAGATGGAAATGACAACCCTGCTTGCACCTATCGTACAGGTCTGCGATGCCATCAGTGGTGCACGTCCCGGTGCACGCCGCGAAATCGTGGAAGCTTACATCAAGCGCCTGAAAGATCTGGAAAACATTGCCATGAGTCATCCTGGCGTCGTGAAAACCTACGCCATACAGGCTGGTCGCGAGCTTCGCGTCATCGTTGGTGCCGACAAGATTGACGACAAACAGACCGAGCAACTCAGCACTGACATCGCGACAAAGATACAGAACGAAATGACGTATCCCGGCCAGGTCAAGATAACCGTCATCCGCGAAACACGCTCCATTGCCTACGCGAAGTAATGGCAAGGATTGCCACAAACATCTATTAACCGAAGAGGTGAAGCCAGATTTACATCGGGCGTAACCATCTCACATAAAGGCTTCTTAGTTAGAAAGAGGAGTGTGTCTCTGCGGACACACTCCTCTTTTTGTCTTACAGGCCTGGCGGGATGAAACACAACTACTTTTCTAATAGAAAAATATATTCGCAATACTTGCCGTCAGAGTTTATCCATTCATTAGTCCAACGCATATTGCTCATCACGTTCTTTTTATAATCTATCTCTTGTGCTGCGATGATCTTACCATAGGAATGTAGAATATCATTCAATTCTGCTTTGGTCGCCCTGCCTCCTGATCCGTAAGACAACAAAATATAATGAGCATTGGTCTGCTCAACTAAGTCCTTTATTGCCTGCATGGCAATGAAATGTCCATGCTCATTCTTCTTATACTCTTCAAAAACGGAAGGAGAAACTGTATCACGAGTATCCTCTCGCCTGTTAGCCTTTCCAAAAACCTCCGGCCTATCGTTTAAGATAATCGTTTTCCATATATGATAATATGCAGCATACCTTACCCTGCTTGGGGGCATCTTTTCATTGTTAGAACCGTATGGAGGGTCAAGATATACTAAGTCATGATATTCTTTTACCGCCTCAAACACATCACCCCTAATGACTTTGTTCTCCGTTTTCTGCCTGTGCCTTTTAGGAAGCTTCAAACATAAATCATTATAGGAACGTGCCGACCATCCTGACAGATAAGCAGCATAATGCCCCAATGTATTGTCCACGGCATCCATTGCATGAATGAGACTTGTGAGCAGGACGCATTTATCTTCCCAAGAAAGTCCGTACTCTTCTATTTCCCCCCTTATTGCATCCAGACGCATAGTATTCTTCATCTGAAATGGCTTCTTCCCATTCTCATCATCACCACCATAATTTTCTGAAAACCAACCTCTGTAGCCAGGAAGGGCATTCAGTTCATCTATGTAGGGCTGATAGAAAGAATCAGGTTTTTGGGAGAGGAGGTAACAGGTGGCAAAGACTTCCGACCAGACGGAAATGTCGTTGGCTGTCGTATTATATCCAATTTGTGAAAAAGCCTGTGCAACCCGTGTTGTCCCAGTAAATGCATCAAGGGCGGACTTCACATCAAGTTCACTTACCATATTTATAATATATGGCAATATCTTGAGCTTTGAACCAGTGTACTTGACCCCTTCCGTCTCGGGAACCCTCAATACATTGAACGACTCTAACTGTGCGCTCATATCTTTCACTACATCTCCCTTCATTTGTTCTGCTCATCCTTCTTATCTTAAAACGAAAGGACGAACAGAACAAATATTAAGAGGCTTGAATACCGGCTAAAATTGTCTATGACTTTCCGGCATTCATTGCCTCATAGATTTTGCCGGTAACTTCTTCGCAAAGTTCGGGATTATCACGAAGGATTGTTTTAGTTGCTTCTTTACCTTGTGCAAGTTTGCTACCGCCATAGCTATACCACGAGCCACTCTTATCAAGAACTCCAAAAGCTACACCCAGATCGACGATCTCACCCTCGCGACAAATGCCTTCGCCATACATTATCTCAAACTCAGCACGACGGAAAGGAGGAGCCACTTTATTCTTTACAACCTTAACCTTCACATCGTTACCAATGATGGTCTCGCCATCCTTGATAGGGGAAGCCTTACGGATATCAAGGCGGACAGATGCATAAAATTTCAACGCATTACCGCCAGTAGTCGTCTCGGGATTACCAAACATGACACCTATTTTCTCGCGAAGCTGGTTGATGAAGATGCAGGTGGTGTTCGTTTTGCTAACAGTGGCAGTAAGTTTGCGCAGTGCCTGACTCATGAGACGTGCCTGCAAGCCAACCTTGTTGTCACCCATATCACCTTCAAGTTCTGCTTTTGGGGTCAGGGCTGCGACAGAGTCAATAACTATGATATCAACCGCAGCACTACGGATGAGTTGGTCAGCAATATCAAGTGCCTGTTCACCATTGTCGGGCTGAGATATGAGAAGTTCATCAACATTCACACCCAAATTGGCAGCATAAAAACGATCGAATGCATGCTCCGCATCAATGAAAGCCGCAATACCACCTTGCTTTTGCGCTTCGGCAATGGCATGGATAGCGAGTGTCGTTTTACCAGAGGACTCCGGGCCATATATCTCCACGATACGTCCCCTGGGATAACCGCCTACACCAAGCGCATAGTTCAGTCCAATGGAGCCAGACGGAATAACTGCGATGTTATCTATTTTCTCCTCGCCAAGTTTCATGATTGAACCTTTACCGAAGTCTTTCTCTATCTTCGCCATGGCGGCCTGTAGCGCCTTCAGTTTTTCACTCTGCTCAGGTACGCCTGTATCTGTTTCTTTCTTTGCCATAGTATTATTTATTTGTGACTATCCTATATCTGTGAATTACCACCTTAGAGTTCCAAATCACCATCGTGAATCTCATGCCAAGGCAGACCCTGTTTATTGAGCTGATCCATAAATGGATCGGGGTCAAATTCCTCGACGTTGTGCACACCAGGCTTGTTCCAAAGCCCAGTGAGGAACATCATAGCGCCTATCATGGCTGGCACTCCGGTAGTATAGCTGACACCCTGCATGCCAGTCTCTTCGTAAGCAGCCTGGTGCGAGCAGTTGTTATATATATAATATGTATGCTCCTGACCATTGCGTAGCCCACGGATACGGCAGCCGATGCTGGTCTCTCCGTCGTAGTTCTGCCCCAAGTCCTGCGGATTGGGCAACACCGCCTTAAGAAACTGCAAAGGAACAATTTTGACCTTTGCTGTCGTCATTTTCCCCTGAGGGGATACAAGGGGAGCCTCATACTCAACCTCATCAATGCGGCTCATGCCAATATTCTGGATAACATCAAGGTATGTGAGGTACTGCTGACCAAAGGTCATCCAGAAACGTGCACGCTTGATAGTCGGAAAGTTAATGACGAGCGACTCTATCTCCTCGTGGTGCAACAAATAGCTCTCCTTAGGACCAATGCCAGGATAGGTCAAAGGCTTGTGTATCTCCATGGGCTCTGTCTCAATATATTTGCCATCTTCCCAATAGAGTCCCTTCTGGGTAATTTCACGGATATTGATTTCGGGATTAAAGTTCGTAGCAAATGCCTTATGGTGATTACCTGCGTTGCAATCCACGATGTCAAGGTAGTGTATTTCGTCAAAATGATGCTTGTCGGCATAGGCCGTAAAAATGCTGGTAACACCCGGGTCGAAGCCGCAGCCCAGGATGGCACAGAGACCGGCTTTCTCAAAGCGCTCACGATAAGCCCATTGCCAAGAGTATTCAAAATGCGCCTCATCCTTTGGCTCATAGTTTGCCGTGTCAAGGTAGTTGCAACCCGTCTGCAAACAAGCCTCCATGATAGTAAGATCCTGATAAGGCAAAGCCAGATTCATCACGATGTCAGGCTTGTAACTGCCCAAAAGGCGGACGAGCTGTTCCACGCTATCGGCATCTACCTGAGCCGTCTTGACGTTAGTGCCATATTTCCGGTTCAGGATTTCGGCAAGGACAATGCACTTCTTTTCCGTGCGGCTGGCTATCATCACCTCCGTAAAAACATCAGGATTCTGACATACCTTATGAGCAGCCACGGTAGCTACACCGCCAGCTCCAATTATTAATACTCTTCCCATTGTGTGTTGTTGTAGGTTTTGTTTGTTTTTGCGAATGCAAACTTACAAAAAAAAGTCCAAAGTAGCAAGACTTCGGACTTTTTTCTTTTCTCTTATTTCCCGTTACGTTCAGAAGCCGCCACCGGGGCCGCCAAAGCCACCACGAGGACCGCCACCGAATCCACCGCGCGAACCGCCTTCACCAAAACCACCACGACGTTCGCCATTACCTTGGTTACGCTGGCCTTGACCACGACCGCTCTGATTGTTACGAGGAGTCAGCACCTGCAAAACCTGCTGGGGAGTGAGCACTTTGGCAAATTCTTCAGCATACTTTTTTTGTACATCCAAGCGCTGCTGCATCGTGGCAATCTGCTGTTCTTGGCGGGCGAAGTTCTCCTGTATTTTAGCCGTTGCATCCTCATTGCTCAGCTCCTTCTTCTCCTCTGCCTGTTCTCTGCCAGTTGTGCCTTGCGGCCGGTTGGTGGCAAACATCTCTTTCTGATAGGCTGTGAAAATTTCAATAAAGCTGTCCTTAGCAGCGTCTTTTAGCTTGAAGTCTTTTGCCATACGTGTGCCTGCAGCTTCAATACGTTCATTAATTGCCCTTGCACGTTCTTCGTCACTCATGCGCTCCTGGGCGCTCAGAGTAGCACAACTCAACAGAGCCGCTACTGCCATTACGATTGTCTTTCTCATTTTTTGAATTTTAGGGTTACTTATTTTCCTGTCACACCCTTTTGACCACATGAAAAAATAAAACGTTTAATGAGAAAACACAACACTAACGTTTTTTAACTATCGCACCGTAATATGAAAGCATCCCTGCTTCACTTCATACTTGACGTAGCAGCGTCCCTGTTCGCGGACATCGTGCAACACTTCGCTCAATACCCATTTGAGCGTATCGTTCCACACGGCACGGCGCTCCTCACCTGGAGGCGAAACGGTTGAAAAACGATTGTAGGAGATGTCGAAAGTAGTACCAAAAAGGTGGCAACTCTGTCCTGTGGCATTGCTATTGCGCCGCTGCAAACGTGCCACGTCATCCTCCGTACGCAGGATACTTGTTACAATGATACGATGCAACGGTATGCCCTTGACGTAAAGACTATCCAGATAGTTGCGCCCAATAAGTGAAAGTAACTCGCTGGCGCGAGGAACGAGATAAGGAATACTGTGTGTCAGACCACTGTCTATGCAGTATAATGGATTAGCAGCAATGTAGACAAGTCTATCCTTGTTTGCTTCCGCTTCTTCACGGTTGCGGACAGGAGCAACACCCCATCGCCTGGCAGCTTCTATCTGTACATCCTGTACGTCAGGAAAACACTTGGCATACGACGGCACGCTGCGCACAGGATGCCACTTCATACGCTCTTCCAACTCAGACGGACTCTTCTGTTCCATGTTGCCCAACCCTTCCTTGGCATCACCATGGGGATGCAGGGGAACTTCCACAGAAGCATTGGGATCTCCCTGTGGAGATATAGGCTTTGTCTCGGTCACCGTTGCCGGCCTCTCTATTGGCAGCTTCATTGTATCCGCCTCCTGCGCCGCCCCCCTTGGTTTTGCAACATCGGGACATGCCAGCCGCACAACACCCAAAACAGCGACAATACTTCCGCAAAAGCCCAGAAATATGTTTTTCTTCAGTCTTCTCATAGTTTCAACGTACAAAATTACAACTTTTTGCTCACAATTCTTCATTCTTCATTCCTTATTCTTTATTATTTTTGTACTTTTGCATTAAATTAACAGCGAATGATAGAGAAACATATCCTCATTGAAGACATTGACCCTGTATTGCTCTATGGTGTGAACAACACGAACATGCAGATGTTGAAAGCACTCTACCCGAAGCTTCGCATCGTGGCACGAGGCAATGTCATCCACGTCATGGGCGACGAATTGGAGATATGTGCCTTCGGGGAAATCGTAGAGAAGCTGCAGATACACATTCACAAATACAATAGTCTGACAGAAGAAGAATTGCTCAGCATTACCCGAGGAGAACGTTCTGAGCGTGACGGAGTGGATGGTGTCATTGTCTATAGCGTCACAGGCAAACCTATTTGTGCCCGCAGTGCCAACCAGCAAGCACTCGTTCGCGCTTTTCATGACAACGACCTGGTCTTTGCCGTAGGTCCTGCCGGATCTGGCAAGACTTATACGAGCATTGCCTTAGCTGTGCATGCGTTGAAAAACAAGGAGATACGACGCATCATCCTTTCACGTCCTGCAGTAGAGGCTGGCGAGAAGCTCGGTTTCCTACCTGGCGACATGAAAGAGAAAATCGACCCCTACCTCCAACCACTCTATGATGCATTGGAGGACATGATACCGACACAAAAACTACGCGAGATGATGGAGCAAAACATCATACAGATTGCGCCGCTTGCTTTCATGCGAGGCAGAACACTAAGCGATGCCGTCGTCATCCTGGACGAGGCACAAAACACTACTGCCGCACAACTGAAAATGTTCCTTACCCGCATGGGAATGAACACAAAAATGATTGTGACAGGCGACACAACACAAATAGATCTCCCTCATAGCGTCCACTCTGGTCTTATCGAGGCACTCCGTATCCTTCATGACGTAAAGGGCATAGGCTTCGTCAAACTCACGAAGAAAGACATCGTACGCCATAAACTTG
Organism: Prevotellaceae bacterium; assembly: GCA_022508635.1. Classification (GTDB taxonomy): domain Bacteria; phylum Bacteroidota; class Bacteroidia; order Bacteroidales; family Bacteroidaceae; genus Physcousia. The sequence continues at coordinate 12,907 of JAFLUV010000003.1, read as the reverse complement.
TCACACGCATAGTAGAGGCCTACGAAAAGGGAAAAGAAGCAGAATAACGAAATACTAACTACAGGACCCAAGCCCTCGTAGCAGGTCCTCCCCTTTGGGGATAATCAGGAGGGCCTAATATATATGAAAGCTCTTACAAGAACAGACTTTAACCTACCTGGACAAACAAGTGTTTATCACGGGAAAGTACGTGACGTGTATAACATCAATGATGATTTGATGGTGATGGTTGCCACCGACCGTATCTCGGCTTTCGATGTCATCCTGCCTAAAGGCATCCCTTTCAAGGGACAAGTACTCAACCAGATTGCTGCGTCGTTCCTCGATGCCACAGCCGACATCGTACCCAACTGGAAGCTGGCGACACCCGACCCAATGGTGACCGTCGGGCTCAAAGCAGAGGGCTTCCGGGTGGAAATGATTATCCGCGGCTACTTGACAGGCTCTGCCTGGCGCGAATACAAAGCCGGCTGCCGCGAACTTTGCGGTGTGAAGCTACCCGATGGTATGCGCGAGAACGAGAAATTCCTCGAACCCATCATCACACCTACCACCAAAGCAGAAGAAGGACATGACGAAAACATCTCAGCAGAGGAAATCATTGCACAAGGTCTCGTAAGCAAAGAAGACTGGGAGACGATGGTCAAGTACACACGCGCCCTTTTCCAGCGCGGCACTGAGATAGCAGCAGGCAAAGGTCTCATTCTCGTAGACACCAAGTACGAGTTCGGCAAGCGCGATGGTAAGGTTATCCTTATCGATGAAATTCACACACCCGACAGTAGCCGCTACTTCTATGCAGATGGCTATCAGGAGAAGTTCGAGGCAGGAGAACCCCAGAAGCAGCTCTCGAAGGAATTCGTGCGTCAATGGCTCATCGAACATGACTTCATGAACAGGCCTGGCGACGTAATGCCTGAAATTACCGAAGAATACGCTCAAAGCGTTGCTGACCGTTACATAGAGCTCTATGAGCACATTGTGGGTCAAAAATTCGTACCAGCCAATAACGAAAACGACCTTGCCACTCGCATCGAAAGGAATGTAACGGAGTGGCTGAACAACAGGTGAATGTACGAACAGGAACAGGTAAAGCCCTATGACAAGGGCAACAAGCAAGAGCAGATACGGCGCATGTTCGACAAAATTGCGCCAACCTACGACCGACTCAATCACACGCTCTCGCTCGGCATTGATCATAGCTGGCGGCGTATCGCCGTCGATGCTCTGAGGAAATTCCAACCACAACAAATACTTGACGTCGCTACCGGTACGGGTGATTTCGCTCTCCTCCTTGCTAAACGGCTTCAGCCACAGCACATCACGGGAGTCGACATCAGCGAAGGCATGATGGCCGTCGGGCAGAAGAAAATCAGGAAAGCTGGTCTGCAGGACGCTATCTCGTTTCAATGGGAGGACTGCACGAAGCTTTCCTTTCCCGACAATTCGTTCGATGCCGTAACATCAGCGTACGGCGTGCGCAACTTTCAGGATCTTGATGCAGGGCTGAGTGAAATGCGACGCGTACTGCGCCCCGGCGGACATCTGCTCATTGTGGAGCTCACCTCCCCGCACCGCTTTCCCATGAAACAGCTGTTCCATCTCTATGCACATATCGTAATGCCTTTAATAGGGAGGATCATCAGTCACGACAACAGTGCCTATACCTATTTGCCTGCCTCGATGGAGGCCTTCCCACAGCCCGAACAGATGGAAGACATCCTCCACAAGGCTGGTTTTACCGATGTACAATGGAAACGTTTTACTTTCGGCATCAGTACGATGTACCTGGCAACCACTTCCTTTTAATCCTCACAAGAAGAAAACAATCATCCAACGCTTAATGTTCAGAAGACAATATGGACAAGTACGGCATCATAGGCTTCCCTCTGGGGCATAGCTTCAGCAGAGGGTTCTTTACAGAGAAGTTTACCCAAGAAGGCATCGATGCACAATATCTCAATTTCGAGATACCTGATGCAACGATGCTACGCGACGTGCTACACCATAACCCCGAGTTGCGCGGCCTAAACGTCACATTGCCTCATAAGCAGGCAGTTATTCCTTTGCTCGATGAGCTGAGCGACGAAGCACGCGAAATAGGTGCTGTCAACGTCATTCGTGTCCGTGATGGTAAACTCAAGGGATTCAATAGCGATATCATCGGATTTACGGAGAGTATCCGCCCACTTTTGCAACCACACCATACCCACGCCCTCATCCTGGGCACAGGCGGTGCCAGCCGTGCTATCCGTGTCGGCTTGGAGCGTTTGGGTATAGAGTGGACCTATGTCAGCCGTAAGCAGACGACTCATTCAAGCACCGAAAGAGTTCAAGAATGTCCAATGCTCAATTACTCTGACCTCACTCCTGAAGTAATGACCACACATACTATTATCGTCAATTGTAGCCCTGTCGGCATGTTCCCAAAGACGGATCAGGCACCAGCCATTCCCTACGAACTACTCACATCGCACCATCTACTTTACGACTTAGTATACAATCCTGAAGATACACTTTTCATGAAAAAAGGCAGAGCATACGGAGCAACCGTGAAGAACGGACTGGAGATGCTACACCTACAAGCCATAGCCAGCTGGCGTTTCTGGAACGAGTAAGACTTCCTTAAATCATCAGCTAATGCTTTGCTGATACCACTCAAACAGCTTCCTGACACCGTCCTCAAGCTCCACTTTATGCGTCCAGCCAAGACTATGAAGCTTAGAGACATCAATGAGTTTGCGCATCGTGCCATCAGGTTTAGTAGCATCAAACTCTATCCTACCCTCGAAACCAACGGCTTTGACAACCAATTCTGACAACTCGCGAATGGTGAGTTCCTTGCCAGTGCCGACGTTGATATGACAATTGCGTATCTCACCCAACTGGGGGATGGCACCGCCACGACCGACACTGTGATTTCGATCCACTTCACCATCAGCAGTAGCTCCATAATGCACGCTACTATATTTCTCGACCCCAATGATGTCACTGAAATTCACGTTCAGCAAAACATGCACCGACGCATCGGCCATATCCTCGCTCCATAGGAATTCGCGGAGCGGAGTACCTGTACCCCAAAGCACAACTTTATTGTCCGAAATTCCGTATTTGCCCAATATCCTTACGATGTCTTCACGACTGGCTTTACCGTCAACGCCTTCTACTGGACGCTTATCAAGGTCGACAGTAATCCTATCCCATGCTCCGTCGTGAAGGAGCTTTGCCAAATAGACCTTGCGCATCATGGCGGGCATTACATGGCTGTTCTCCAGATGGAAATTGTCATTAGGGCCATAGAGGTTAGTCGGCATCACGGCAATGTAGTTCGTTCCGTACTGCAGATTGTAGCTCTCGCACATCTTCAGCCCGGCGATTTTAGCAATAGCATACTCTTCGTTGGTGTACTCCAAAGGCGACGTGAGCAGGCAATCCTCGCTCATGGGCTGCGGTGCATTCTTGGGATAGATGCAGGTTGAGCCCAAAAATAGTAGTTTCTTCACGCCGTGGGCAAAAGCCTCGCTAATGACGTTGCACTGAATCTTCATATTCACCATAATGAAGTCAGCGCGATAAAGGCTGTTCGCCATGATACCACCTACAAAGGCAGCAGCCAGCACGACAGCATCCGGTTGCTCTTCTTCAAAAAAAGTCTTGACTGCTACTTGGTCTGTTAGGTCAAGTTCGCTGTGGCTTCTTCCCACCAAGTTATTATATCCCCTTGCCTTCAGATTGTTCCATATTGCAGAGCCAACAAGCCCATTGTGTCCAGCAATGTAGATTTTGCTATTCTTGTCGATCATTTCACGATGCCTTTCTCCAAATACTCAGCAAGGTTCGTGCGGACTTTCTCTGCAGCATCTTCTGAAGCGACCTTGCCCATGTCGTGTTCTACCATCAGTTTCACCAAATCCTCAAAACTGGTCTTGCCAGGATCCCAGCCAAGTTTAACCTTGGCCTTCGTGGGATCACCCCACAGATTAACCACGTCGGTGGGACGATAGAAATCTTCGCTAACCTCGACCAACGTCTTTCCTACCAACTCCTCGGGACCGCTTGTACAGATACCTTTTTCGTCAATGCCCTGACCCTCAAACTTCAGTTCGATGCCAGCATGACGGAAAGCCAGGTCGGTAAACTCGCGAACAGAGTGCTGCACACCTGTAGCAATAACGAAATCCTCAGGTTTATCGTTTTGCAGGATGAGCCACATACATTCTACATAGTCTTTGGCATAGCCCCAATCGCGTAGCGAGTCAAGGTTACCCAAGAATAATTTCTTCTGTTTGCCCTGTGCAATGCGGGCAGCAGCAAGCGTAATTTTTCGAGTGACAAATGTTTCGCCGCGACGCTCACTCTCATGATTGAACAAGATGCCCGAGCAGCAGAACATATTGTATGCTTCACGATACTCCTTCACTATCCAGTATCCATAAAGCTTTGCCACAGCGTATGGGCTATAGGGGTGGAAGGGTGTTTTCTCATTCTGCGGTACTTCCTCCACCTTTCCGTAGAGTTCGGACGTGGATGCCTGATAGATACGGCAGGTATCTTCCAAATGGTTGGTGCGCACGGCTTCTAGGATGCGGAGCACGCCCACAGCATCCACATCAGCCGTAAACTCCGGAGCATCGAAGCTTACCTGCACATGACTCTGTGCTGCCAGATTGTATATCTCGGATGGCTGAACCAAGCCTACCAGCTTGACGAGGGACATGGAGTCACCCATGTCGGCGTAATGCAAATGAAAACGGGGCGTTCCCTCCAGATGTGCAATACGTTCACGATAATCAACTGAACTGCGGCGTATAATGCCGTGCACCTCGTAACCTTTTTCAATGAGGAACTCGCTCAAAAACGACCCGTCCTGACCTGTCACTCCCGTGATAAGTGCAATCTTTCTATTCATGTTAATTCCTGTTTTATATCTTTCCTACCTTAACCATTTTCCTTTCAGCCATTTTCGCTGAACTGTTTGATACGCTGCTCGTCCGAAAGGCGGCAGATGAGCAGCGTGTCATCGCACTCTGCTACGATATAACCGTCCAAGCCTTGCACCACGACGCGCTTCTCCTGGCTGGCATGTATAATGCAGTTTGTCGTTTCATACACGCTGACGTTCTCGCCAATGAGGGCATTGCCATAGATGTCGCGTTCGGAATTATCATGCAGGGAACCCCATGTGCCAAGATCGCTCCACCCAAAACTGGCAGGAAACACGTAGATTTCCTCTGCCTTTTCCATGACGGCATAGTCAATGGAGATGTTTTCACAAGTGGGGAACATTTCGTTGATAGCTTCCTGTTCGCGCTCTGTACCATAGACGGGCAACAGGTTTTCAAAGGCCTGCGAGAGGGCTGGTTGATAGACACGCAAAGCATTGACGATGGTGCCGACATTCCATATAAAGATGCCTGCATTCCAAAAGAAATTGTTCTTCTGTATATAGCGCTTTGCAGTATCGATGTCAGGCTTCTCCCGGAAGGAATCTACGCGGAATATTTCCTTGTTGCGTGCCGTGGAGAAAGAGAGATCGGCTTGTATGTAGCCGTAACCAGTTTCTGGACGGGTGGGTTTTATACCGAGAGTCACCATTGCGTCCGACTCGGACACGAACTTCAGGCTTGAAGCTATGACGCGCTGATACTCGGCCGTATCAAGCACGAGGGCATCGCTCGGAGTGACCACGATATTAGCCTTCGCGTCTTCTGACTTGATGCGCCAGCAGGCGTAGGCAATACAAGGAGCCGTATTACGACGACAAGGTTCCAACAGGATGTGGTTTCGGGGAACTTCTGGCAATTGTTCACGAATAGTGTCAACATACGATGCCGAAGTGACAACCCATGTGTTCTGGATTGGGATAACGTTCTTAAACCTGTCGACTGTCAATTGGATGAGGGTACGTCCGCAACCCATGACATCAACAAACTGTTTAGGTCTCTGCGGAGTACTCATAGGCCAAAAACGGCTACCTACCCCACCTGCCATAATTACCAAATGACTATGCTCTTTCATTGCACCTATAATTTTATAGGTTGCAAAGGTAGAACTTTCTCTGAAACTGAGCAAAGATTTTGCAAGGATTTTCTTTTTAGGAAGAGAGAGAAACGAGACTCTGTCTTTTTGCAGGCAGACATATACTGGCCAAAGTCAAGTGCTCCCCAGGGACTATTTCCTCCATTTCTGTCCGTATCAGAAAGGGCTTGTCATTGCAACCTTCCTCCGTCCATCCCGAGCAGGGAGAAAGGCGTCGTGTAGGTAGTTCGGATGCGCCATGCATCGGGATACAAATTATTGATACGGTTCCCCACACCATTGCCCGGTCCAAGTTCCAATCCGCGATAGCAAAGCGTGACAGGACCGCGGGGAGCCTCCACGCGGAGTGCCTCGCGACGCAGGTATTGCAGCGCTTCATTATAGGACAACTCAACATGAGGAGGATGAAACCCAGGCATGTCAAAAGAATCATAAAGAATACTACTTCCCGTTAAGCGGCAACCGAAGAGGGCAGGACAGTCTTCTCCTTCTTTTCTCCCCACAGCAGAGGAGGGAGATGAAGGAAGATTGTTTCTTATTGCAGCCACATAGAAACCCTCGCCTCGATCGCGACCAGGAAGGAAGTGACGCTCCATGAGCAGTTCGCCACCAAGCTCCTGACAAATCCAACAGGCATTTTCCTCGTCCTCATAACGATTGAACGTACAGGTGCTATAGACAAGCAGGCCACCAGGCTTGAGCACATGCCAAATGTCTTGCAAAATGTCGCGCTGCCGTTGCTGACATGCCACAACTGCCTCCAGGCTCCATTCCTGTCGGGCTCTTTCGTCCTTGCGGAACATGCCTTCGCCAGAACAGGGTACGTCTGTCAGCAGAAGGTCTACACTACCGGTCAATATGCCGAACTCCGCGGGATACTTTTGCGTCACCATACATCGTGGAGCCTTCATAGTTTGCCCGTTCATCCATTTCTCCATGTTCTCCTTCAGCACTTGTGCACGCTTGGGTATCGGTTCGTTGCTGACGAGAAGCGAACCCTCTGGCAAAAGGCTCTGCACGAGCGTACTCTTCCCGCCTGGCGCAGCGCAGAGGTCAAGGGCAAGGAGTGGAGCATCGTTCCCTTCCAACAGATATTTATGCAACACTTCTGCCACATACATCGATGCTGCCTCCTGCACGTAATATGCACCAGCGTGCAACAACGGATCGAAAGTAAAAGCCGGACGGAAAGGAAGGAAGAAAGCAGCAGGACACCAGGGAACAGGCTCCAGCTCAGGGCGATATGCCAACACCTCATCGGTAGAGAGTTTGCGTGGATTGAGACGGATGGAAACGTCTGGTTCCGTTGCATCTAACGCATGACAGAGCGCATTTGCCGTTGCTGCATCATAATGCTCGTGCATGAGTCGCACGAAATCCTGCGGTAGTCCTGTTTGTATCATCAGTGATCAATAAGAAAATCATTTACTGTCAAGAGGCGCATTGCACATTTTGTCTTCATGCCGTCTCCATTTTGTCTTCAGCATCAGCATACGAAATGCCATACTAAGCGACAAAGATAGAAAGAAAATCAGGAATATCATAAGTTTTGCATACAAAGTTTTGTAGTGTCAGAAAAAAATCCTACCTTTGAAGCGGGAAAAGACATGTTAACTTACTTTTTACCATGAAACTAAACAGAAGATCATTCATTACAAAGGGGGCAGCAGGAGCCGCTCTCTTCAGCATTATGCCCCGTGAAGTGCTGGGCAAAATGGGGGGCAACAACAACTACATTGCCCCCAGCGACCAGCTTACGCGAGGTCTGATTGGTGTGGGCGGCATAGGTCGTTCCAGTTCACATTTTGTCAGTGACCAGAGTTGCCGCCTCGTAGCACTCTGTGACGTAGACCAGAAACATCTTGATTCCGCAGTAGCCGCTGCCAAGAAAAACTGGGGGGACGAGCTAAAAGCTTACCATGATTTCCGCGAACTTATTCATGACCCGAATGTCGACATCGTTCACATTGCCACCCCACCCCACTGGCATGGCATCATGTCCGTGGAAGCAGCCAATGCTGGCAAAGACATTTTTTGCGAAAAGCCAATGACACGTACCATTGGTGAGGGCAAGCGTGTAGAGGAAGCTGTGAAGCGCAACGGACGTATTTTCCGCCTGAACACCTGGTTCCGCTTTAAGGATACATTCTATGGCCTGGGTACGGAAGTCAAGCCACTTAAGAAACTTGTCGACAGCGGACTGCTTGGATGGCCCCTCAAGGTGCGTATTTCCGGTGCTACAGGCTTTACTTGGAAGTTCTTCTGGGTAGGCAAAGAGAACCTTGAGGTACAGCAAGTTCCAAAGGAACTCGACTACGACCTTTGGCTTGGTCCTGCTCCTTACAAGCCCTACAACGTGCATCGCACGCACCAGACGTTCCGCGGATATTTCGACTACGATGGTGGAGGACTGGCAGATATGGGTCAGCACTACATCGACCCCGTACAATATATCCTCGGTAAAGACGATGATTTCCCCGTCAAGGTCGAGATAGATGCACCGCAGCAGCATCCGGATGCAGTAGGTATCTGGCGCAGTGTTACCTATACATATGCTGACGGCTGCCAAATTATCCTGGAAGGTGAAGGGTTCGAAAGCGAAGGAAAGGTGCCCTACATCGAGGGGCCGAAGGGCAAAGTGTACAAAGGATTTGAGTGTACCATCCCCAACGTACAGCAAATCATCAATGAGATGCCCGACCCTGAGGAACGCAACACAGACTTCCTTGACTGTGTGCGCACACGCCGGCAATTTGCCCTTAACGAAAGCAACGGCCATCATAGTGCCACTATCGTCAACATGGGTGTCTGCGCCTTGCGACTCAACCGCACCCTGCACTTTGACCCGAAGACACAGCTCTTCATTGGCGATGATGCTGCCAACAGACTTATTGAACAGCCCATGCGCGGCGAATGGGCAAAACTGATATAAAGACTTTCTGCCCACACAGGAATAGATAACTGAATAAATGCTTAATACAAACATGAAACGTACATTATATATTATTATAGCAGCGCTACTGCTCAGCCTGCCCTCCTTTGCGCAGGATACACGTCAGCGCTCCACCGAAACTATTGTGCAGGATGTACTTGCCTTAGTGCCCATCCAGCAACAATCCGATTTCAACAATGAACTTAAGCCACTTGTGCAAGCCGCACCAAAATCAGTTGCTATGCTTGCTGCCATGCTCAAACCTGCCGTAGAGCACGTTAATGCCAAGGTTGAATATACCATTCATGGCGCCGTTTGTTTAGCGGGAACCAACGAGGCTTGGGCTACCGCTGTACGCGAAGGTCTGCAGCAGGGCATTGCCGCACAAACGGACAGTGATGCCAAGCAGTTTTTGCAGAACGAACTTCGCTTGCTTTCAAAAGAAAGTGATGTCACATACACTGACCAACAAGGAGCCAATCCTTATGCAAAAGCTTATGACAAACTTGTCAGCCTCGGCGACAAAGCTGGTGCAGAGATTACTAAAGCGGTGAAAAGTAAGGATCATGCTCTGCGCATGCAGGCGCTGAAATTTGCTACGGATCGGGGGCTTGCTACAGATGATTTGGCTAATGCCGTTGCAAAAAAGTATAAGTCGCTCAGCGATGAGGCCAAGTGCGACATCCTCTATTGGCTCGGTGATAACAAGAAAACATGCCAAAAGGAGCTGCTTATCAAGGCTGTTGCTCAAGGTGGCAAACCCGCAAAAGCAGCCATTGAAGCATTGGGCAAAATTGGCGGACAAGATGCTGAGCAGATTCTCGTCAACCAACTGGGCGGAGAGAACAACACGGAAGCTTTCCGTGCCCTTTGTTCCTTCCCTGGAAAGCTGAACCTGCAAACAGCGTTGAAAGATGCTGAAGGCGATAAGAAACTCGCAATACTGAAACTTGCCTCTGCACGTCGTTGCACTGACGTTGCAGAAGACATCATGAAGCTCACTTCTGACCAGACTTACGGTGAAGCAGCTCTCAATGCCCTGCCTGGCGTCGTGACCTCTGAACAAACAAATGCCATCATTGGTACTCTGACCGTACTTAACAAGGACGCTAACAAAATTCCTGCATGGCAGAAAGCCTGTGCTGCCTCTATACAGACATTGACAGCTGAAGAGCAATATAAGAAGATTTCTACCTTCGTAAACCAGCCCAACATGCCTAACCGGGAACGCCTCTATCCGTTAATGGCTGCCACAGGTACCGATGCAGCTGTTGCTGATTTGGAGAAGATTGGTGATGCAGCTGCCCTCAGCGCACTTGCCAAAAGTTCTAACTACAAGGCAGCAAAGCCTCTATTTGCTGCAGCAAAAAAAGGAGACCAGAACGCTTTGATGGCATACGTCCGCCTTGTCAATAACAAGGAAAATAACCTGGACAGCCGCTCTGCAAGACTAAGCGAGGCATTTAATTTGGCACAATCAGTAAACAACAAGAAGACTATCCTCTCTAGCCTTGGGAAAACACCGACCCGCAATGCATTCCTGCTTGCTGCAAGCCAGCTTGATGACAAAGAACTGAGCTATGAGGCCGCTACTGCCGCTAAGGACATTATTACTAAGACGGACGAAGACATCGAATATGATGTCGTCAAGGCTAACCTCGAGAAGTGCATCAACATTTTCCAGGCAACGGGTAATGCCGATGACGGCTACGCTGTGGACGAGCTTCGCCAGAAACTTTCCGAGATGCAGCCGGCACCCCTCTACGTCCTCTCCGACGAGGAGAAGGCACAGGGCTTCGAATTACTCTTCGATGGATCTAATCTTGACAACTTTGTTGGCAACAAGGTGGGTTATGTACCCATCAATGGCTGTATCAATGTCACTGCCAACTATGGCAATGAGAGCAACCTCTACACCAAGAACGAATACCGCGATTTCATCTTCCGATTTGAATTTTGCTTCCTGCGCAGCGGTGTGAACAACGGTATTGGCGTTCGCACCCCGATGGGCGTAGATGCTGCCTACGACGGCATGTGCGAAGTGCAGATACTCGATCACGATGATCCGATCTATGCTGGCCTACGCGAATACCAAGTACATGGCTCCGTTTATGGCGTCATCCCCGCTAAGCGTATCAAGCACAAACCTTTGGGTGAGTGGAGCGAAGAGGAGATCCGTGTACAGGGCAATCACATTACCGTTACCGTCAATGGAGAAGTTATCTTGGATGGCGACATCAAGGAGGCATGTCAAGGGCACAACGTTGCTCCTGACGGCGGTGACAACAATCCTTACACACTTGATCATAGGAACCATCCTGGCATGTTCAACAAGACAGGTCACATTGGATTCCTCGGTCATGGTGCAGGCCTTAAATTCCGTGCTGTCCGCGTGCTCGATCTGAACAAGAAAAACGCGTCTGACCTTAACAAAAAAATGAAGAAATGAGGAGAAAGGACGTATTAAAAGCCTAAAGAAACAAGGATGATGCATCCCTGATTCATGTGGCACCCCATATAATAAGCGTCCGGTGTCTTAAAAAACGCCGGACGTTTCTTTTTCCCTCAACCTGCCGTTTAGATTACCTCCAGCGTTTCGTCAAGGAGCTTGGAGGGTTGACATTCCTGCATTTCACCCTTCCTTCTATCGACCATTAGAATTTATCCAGCCCCCATGCCGATAACACGCGTAAAAAAGGATCACAAATAATCATAGCAAACGATGAAATGAACCATGAGCAACGTATTTTATTTTCCAAAGAGAATGCTTATCACGACAAGGAGAACATCTCTCATAGTAGCCATGTTTTTAACGCATGCGCTGTCATTTGCCCAGGCCGATACGTCACACCAACCCTTGCCGTTTCTTGAAGGCAACCCAATATGGATTTACAAGTATGAACACATGGCCATACCAAAAATAATGGATCCTGAGGACAGGTATTGGTATGATGCAGGAGAGCGACGCTTTAGCTACTATTTCCTTGGCCGACAAAAGGAGATAGAAGGCAAGATATACACCATGATAGGTGAGGTTACAAGCCATGGCGAAGACGGTTTGACAGTCGGCAGCTGGCTCCCTGTCCGCGAAGAGAACGGCATCGTCTATGCCTTCACAGATTCCCTGCCAGGAATCATTGATCCCGATAAAAACTATTATGACATAGGGGAAATACCCTATCTGCAACAGGGAAAGGAATGCGTGCTTTACAACTTCTGTGCGGAGACTGGAGAAGTGTTGTATCCGGGAAATGCACATACAGTACTGTCCTATGACACCTGTCAACTGCTGGATGGTACAGAATGCCGTGTACTAAAAACAGAATGGGCTTCTTTGTGTGAAAAAATCGGATTCATAGGTGACGATCTGCCAGCCGGCATCGTGGATCCACTCCTGCCAATGATCGTCCCAACCAATGGACATGTATATGCAAGTCGTCTCAATGCCTACTACCAAGACGGCAGGCTGCTTTACAAAGCACCCGATGCCCCAGAGGGAATATGCGTGAACGGCACATGCTGGACAAGAGAGGATGCTTCCGAATACGCAGTTTCATACAAGAAAGATCCACGTCAGGAAGAAGTATTCTCTTACATTCAGTCTCTCCGCGACCAGGCTACAGATATAGATAAAGTTCAAGCCACAGAAGCTCACGACACCTATGACCTTCAAGGCCGCAAAGTCAGCGGGAAACTCCCCAAGGGCATCTACATAGAAGGTGGGAAGAAAGTACTCCGAAACAGAGCCCCCAAAAACACTTAACTAAAACTTTTAAAACATTTAAGTGTAACTTTCAAAACACTTAAGTATAACTTCAGAAATACTTAACTAACGTGAGTTCGACGAATTTGTAAGAATGTTAAGTTGTTAATAATCTTACAGATGGTATATATCCGCTGACATTATGTCCGACATGTGTTATTCAATAAATTGTT
>JAFLUV010000029.1 GCA_022508635.1 Prevotellaceae bacterium | reverse complement strand
TCGGGAATTCACCTCTGCCTTTTTCCCTCCACACTGCCACACAAGGCACACACAACCAACACACAAAAACCAAGACCAACGCTATGAGAAGACTAATGCTACTATGCCTCGCCGCAGCAGCAATGGCATGCACCGTCGCGGCACATGCGGCGGAAGACCGACTCACGCTCACATTCACCCGCAAGGGAACAAGCGCCACGGACTTCACCGTCAACGTCAGCGGAGTGGACGGAGCAACCGCCGTCGTGCGCAGCAGCTCGCATGCACTGATGGCACTCTCCGACAACACAATCGTCTGTCCAAACGTCAACGGCAACACGTCGCCGACCATAAAGCTCGAACTCGAAGTCAGCGGACTGCCCGATGACTTCCAATTCAACACCGCCGGACTCTACATACATGCACTCAACAGTGCGGGCAACTACCAGAGCCCCACGGACGGAAAGAACCGCAAGTTCAACGTCGATGTCGACGTGAACGGCAAGGACTTCGTCACCTACAGCGACATAGACATCGCCGCAGGCATCACCGGAGCCAAGAAGAACTGGGAAAAGAGTGCCGCCGCAGACATGCAGGCGTCAAACCCGCTCACCATAACCCTCACCGTCACGAAGGGTACGGACAACGCCGGATGCTTCTTCGGACTCGAGGCAATCGTCCTGGGAAAGGACGGCGCACCCTATACGCCGGGAGCCGCAACAGTGCCCGACGGTCCCGACCACTCCGAGGCAAAGGTCTACACCATCCGATGGCAGAACAACTCCACGAGCTACATCACCGAGCAGGCCGACGGCAGTCTCATGGTCGGAAGCTACGGCATATCCAACAAAATCTTCTGGAAGTTCATCCCCACGGAGCACGAGAACTGCTTCTACATCCAGAACACTGCCACGGGACACTACCTCGGATCGTGCAACATGGCTCAGGGCGCCTCGTCGAGAGTCAGCATAAGCCGTGAGCCGCAAGAGTACTATGTGGGCGGCCCCGTAAGCACGAGCACGGCCAACAACAACTGCTTCTGGCTCTCGTCGACCGACTGCGCGGGCTACGACACACCCAGCTCCACGGCCGGACGAGGCCTGAACAAGGACGGCGCATCGTCCTACGTCATCACCTACTATACGGGCACAACCAACGCCGGCTCGTACTGGAGCATCGAGGAGAGTGACGAGGACTATGAGGTGCAGCCCTTCACGCCGTCGGCCGCCGTCGGCACCATCGCCGCCGCATACCACATCGTCAGTCCGCAGGGACTGGCATACGATGCCGGCGGCACTTGGCAGAAGATGGATCCTCTCAGCAAGACACAGCAGTGGTACTTCGTAGGCACGTCCAACGCCACAGGCGGCTATCAGATCGTCAACGTCGCTGCCAACACCGCAATCAGTGCAGGCAGGAAGTACACGGTTTCCGATACCGAAGGCTTCGCTCCCTATCACTTCATGGACGGTGACACAGAGCTCCTGCTCGGCGAAATCGGCGACTTCACGTTCGTGACAGCCCGCAGCGAATTCGCACTCAGCAACCAAATCTACAAGATGCCTTGCGGCAGCACGGGCGACGTGTACATACAGAAGGCAGCCGTCGGCAAGGATTTCCGCTACCCGATGTCTGCATACAGCGGGAGCGGCATCGCCGAATCGAGTGCCTCTGCTCCGGCAAACAAGTACGTCTTCCTCACGCGAGATGCTGCAACAGTCGTGCCAGATGGCGGGGAAGTTCCTCTAACAATCACCCTCAATCGTGCTTCCGGCAGCTACAGAGTCTTCCTTTATCTGGACTGGGATCGTGACGGATACTTCGAGACATCGCAAGACCTCGGCGCAGCGACACAAACGGAAATCGCAACGACAATTGCCGTGCCCGATGATGCAGCTATCGGCAAGACCCGCATGCGCATACGGGTTACTGACAACGGACTTGCCGGAGCCGATGACGATACGCACGGCGAAGTGCTCGACCTCCTGCTCAATGTCGTGAAGGAATCTGCAGAACTCATCGACCCCGTCGTGAAGGTCAACGACCCCGATCGTGGCAATGCTGTCTGGCAATGCGGCGTAGCGACGGCAACGGCCAAGGGCAATTCCATGTTCCTCTACTGGGGAGAGAAGCACCGCATCGTAGCAGTAGACAAGGACTATGAAGTCGCAGCATCGGCTCTGCCACGCACGCTCACGGCATTCTTCTCTCCCAAGACATCGGAGGCAGACGGCATAGATGACGTGCTCCTCTCTACAACTGACAGCGAGGCACAAATCATCTGCGACGGCACGAACATCACAGTGCGCTCTGCGTCGGCCGTGAAAGCCATCATCGTCTTTGCAGCCAGCGGTGCAAAGGTGGCAGGAACGGTGAAGGACACACTTCCCGTTGCCGGCATCGCTCCCGGCGTCTATGTCGTCAAGGCTGTTACCGCTAACGGTGTTGCATCTGCAAAAGTCAAACTCTAACCAACCACAGAAAGAATATGAACAAAAAGATATTTTCCGGCACGCTCAGTGCACTTGCTGCCATTGCAACATCTGCCGTTGCCCAAGACGGTGCCGGACGGCCGAACATTATATATATAATGTGTGACGACATGGGATATGGTGACCTCGGTTGCTACGGACAGCAACTTATCTCTACTCCCAACATTGACCGCCTTGCTACGCAGGGTATGCTCTTCACTCAGGCCTATTCTGGCAGTCCTGTGTCTGCACCGTCGCGTGCCTCTTTCATGACCGGACAGCACACTGGTCACACTCATGTCCGCGGCAACAAGGAGTACTGGGGTGGAACACTGGTGGCAGACCCGCGCTACAATAACCTGCAGGAGTACCAGAGAGTAGGTCAGGAACCCTATTCTACCGACCATGTCATCATTCCCGAAATTTTCAAGGACAACGGCTATGCAACCGGCATGTTCGGCAAATGGGCAGGCGGATATGAGGGCTCTGTGTCTACTCCGGAGAAACGCGGTATTGATGAATACTACGGCTTCATCTGCCAGTTCCAGGCTCACCTCTATTATCCCAACTTCCTCAATGAGTTCAGCCGTTCGGCAGGTGATACCGAGACACACCGCGTAACCCTTGAGCAGAACATCCAACATGCCATGTACGGAGGAGACTACAATCAGCGTGCCCAGTATTCCGCAGACCTTATCCATCGGAGAGCACTGAGCTGGCTCGACAGTCAAAGTGCCGACAAACCTTTCCTCGGCATTTTTACCTATACCTTGCCTCATGCAGAATTGCAGCAGCCTGACGACGAGATACTCCAGGCATACAAGGACAAATTCTGCGAATGCGAGGAAAAGAACTATGGCGGTGATCAGGGAAGCCGTTACAATCCTACGATGATAGCTCATGCACAGTTTGCCGGCATGATTACCCGTCTTGACCAGCAGGTTGGCGAGATTATGGCAAAGCTCGAAGAAAAAGGTCTTGCCGACAATACCGTACTCATCTTTACCTCCGACAATGGTCCTCACGAGGAAGGCGGCGCAGACCCTACATTCTTTAATCGTGATGGTCTGCTTCGTGGTCTCAAGCGTTCCGTTCACGAAGGCGGCATACGTATTCCCTTCATCGTGCGCTGGCCTGGTAAGATCAAGCCTGGCAGTGTCTCCGACCATCAGTTTGCCTTCTACGACCTAATGGCAACATTCTGCGACATTGCCGGTATTGAAAACTATGAAGAAAAGTACAAAAACACCAAAATTGCCAACGACTGGTTCGACGGCATCTCCATCTATCCCACGCTCACGGGCGAAGGCACACAGGAATGTCACGACGCACTTTATTGGGAGTTCCACGAGACAAATCAAATCGGTGTGCGCAAGGGTAACTGGAAACTTATCGTGAAAGCGGGTGTCTGCGAACTCTATGACCTTGCAACCGACGTGCATGAGGATACAAACCTCGCATCTGCATATCCTGAAATTGTGGATGAGCTCAAAGCCATAATTAGCCGCGAACATGTCAATTCAAGCCTGTTCAATGTCACACTTCCCAACTAACCTAACAAGGGAAACTTAAACACAGGCAGCCCGGAATCTCACTGAGGTTTCGGGCTGTCTCTGTGTTAGCATGCTTCTTGGTGTGGACTAATCCTCGCCGTATTCATCCCAAGCTTTGATTGCCAAGTCGCTGATGTCCATCGTGGTGAATGCATGGATGAAGGTTGCGGCAAGGCGATCGTTGGTGAGCAGGGGCACATTGAAGTCGATGGCTGCACGGCGGAGCTTGTAGCCGTTGGTCAGTTCGTGCGAGGTAAGATTCTTTGGAATGTTGATGACCATGTCAATCTGTTTCTTCTGAATCAGGTCAAGTGCCTGGGGCTGCTGTTCTTCGCTGGGCCAGAAGACCTGTGTGCAGGGAATGCCGTTCTCTATCAAGTAGCGGAAGCTTCCTCCCGTGGCATAGAGTTGGTAGCCCTTGGCTGCCAGTTCACGACAAGGTTGCAGCAGGGTAGCTTTTTGCTTGGCATTGCCAGAAGAGATGAGCACGGTCTTTTGCGGTATGCGCAGTCCGACGGAGAGCATGGACTTGAGGATGGCACAATTCGTGTCGTCGCCCAGACATCCTACTTCACCTGTACTGCTCATGTCAACTCCCAGTACGGGATCAGCCTTCTGCAGACGGCTGAATGAGAACTGCGATGCCTTGATACCTACGTAGTCGAGGTCGAATTCCGTCTTTGTGGGACGCTCGTAGGGGATGCCTAACATTATCTTGGATGCCAGTTCTATAAGGTTCAACTTTAGCACTTTTGACACGAAGGGGAAGGAACGGGATGCACGCAGGTTACATTCGATGACCATGATGTCGTTGTCGCGAGCCATGAACTGGATGTTGAAGGGACCGCTGATGTGTAGCTCTGCAGCAATTTTCTTTGCCACTTTCTTGATTCGGCGCATCGTCTCGTAGTAGAGTTTTTGCGGCGGGAACTGTATAGTAGCATCGCCTGAGTGTACGCCAGCGTACTCAACATGTTCGGAGATAGCATACGCCACTATCTCACCCTTGTCTGCCACAGCATCCATCTCTATCTCCTTGGCTCCCTCGATGAAACGTGAGATGACTACGGGATGTTTCTTGCTGACGTTGGCTGCCATCTCTAAGAACCGTTCCAACTCGCCTTGGTTGGAGCATACGTTCATCGCTGCGCCTGAGAGGACATAGCTGGGACGTACCAGTACGGGGAAGCCAACCTGCTGGATGAAAGCATCGACGTCCTCCATGTTGGTGAGCTCCTTCCAGGCTGGCTGTACCACACCGATGCGATCGCACATGGAAGAGAACTTCTGGCGATCCTCCGCATTGTCGATGTACTGCGCCTGTGTGCCGAGTATGGGTACGTGCTGTTCGTCAAGACGTATAGCCAGGTTGTTGGGTATCTGTCCGCCTACGCTTAGGATGACGCCATGAGGCTGTTCAAGCTCAATGATATCCATTACGCGTTCGAAGGTGAGTTCATCGAAATAAAGGCGGTCGCACATGTCATAGTCTGTGGAGACGGTCTCAGGATTATAATTGACCATGACACTCTGGTATCCTTGCTTGAGCGCTGTCTGAAGGGCGTTGACCGAGCACCAGTCAAACTCTACGGAGGAACCGATGCGGTAGGCTCCAGAGCCCAGAACCATCACGCTGCCCTTGTCGAATGTGATGTCATGTGCTACCCCGCTATAGGTAAGATAGAGGTAGTTTGTCTGTGCCGGGAACTCACCTGCCAATGTGTCTATCTGCTTGATGACGGGCACAATGCCTTTCCGTTTGCGGTAGTTGCGCACGCGAAGGCTTTCTGCCTCAATATCGTATTTTGAGGGTTCATCCTTCTGTCCTGCGGAGCCTGGAGTGAGTGCTCGTGCTATCTGGAAGTCACTGAAGCCTTTTCGCTTGGCATCAATCAGCAGATCGTCGGATACTTGTTCAATGTCGTCGTATTGCTTCAGCTGTTCATCTGTATGTACGATGTCCATCAGCTTTTGCAGGAACCATTTGTCAATTTTCGTGAGGTCGTGAATCTGGTCTACGGTGTAGCCGGCCTGCATAGCTTCGGATATGACGAAGATGCGTTTGTCGGTAGGTTCGCGGAGAGCCTTCTCGATGTCGTCGACGTGTATAATCTTGTTTTCTACAAAACCGTGCATATTCTGCCCAATCATGCGGAGACCCTTCTGAATTGTCTCTTCGAAAGTACGGCCGATAGCCATGACCTCGCCTACGGACTTCATGCTGGAACCCAGTTCGCGGTCTACACCTTGGAACTTGCCGAGATCCCAGCGGGGAATCTTGCAGACCACGTAGTCCAGAGCCGGCTCAAAAAAGGCGGAGGTAGTCTTGGTTACAGAATTGCGCAGGTCGAACAGGCCATAGCCTAATCCCAGCTTGGCTGCAACGAAGGCAAGGGGATAGCCCGTAGCCTTGGATGCAAGTGCAGAGCTGCGTGAGAGCCGGGCATTTACCTCAATGACTCGATAGTCTTCGGAGAAGGGGTCATAGGCGTACTGCACGTTGCATTCGCCGATAATACCGATGTGACGGATAATCTTGATGCTTAGTTCGCGCAGCTTGTGGTAGTCTCGGTTGGAGAGTGTCTGCGAGGGGGCAACCACGATGCTCTCACCCGTATGAATACCCAGAGGGTCGAAGTTCTCCATGTTGCAGACGGTAATGCAGTTGTCAAAACGGTCGCGCACCACTTCATACTCCACTTCTTTCCAGCCTTTCAGGCTTTTCTCTACCAGGATCTGCGGAGAAAAGCTCAGGGCTTTGTTGCCGATGGCGATAAGTTCCTTTTCGTTGTCGCAGAAGCCGGATCCCAGTCCTCCGAGTGCATACGCTGCGCGGATGATGACAGGGTAGCCCAGGTCGGCTGCTGCCTTTTTTGCTTCTTCCAGTGTGTTGCAGGCATGGCTCTTGATGGTATTGACATTGATTTCGTCCAGCTTCTCCACAAAGCGTTCGCGGTCTTCCGTATCAATGATGGCTTGTACGGGAGTGCCCAGCACCTGAACGTTGTATTCCTCCAGGACGCCGCTTTCGTAGAGTTCTACGCCACAGTTCAGGGCAGTTTGTCCGCCAAAACTCAGCAGAATGCCGTCAGGACGTTCCTTTTCGATGACTTTCTTGACGAAATATGGGGTGACGGGAAGGAAATACACGCGGTCGGCCACACCCTCGGAGGTCTGTACGGTGGCGATGTTCGGATTGATGAGAATGCTGTGTATGCCTTCTTCTTTCAATGCTTTTAGCGCCTGGGATCCGGAGTAGTCGAATTCGCCAGCCTCGCCGATTTTCAAGGCACCGGAGCCCAGTAGTAGTACTTTCTTAATATCTTTCATAAAGGATTTTCTGTTTAGCCGTTTTCCATCCTGAGTGGATTTTTCAAGGCAGGTGGTCAGAGAAGTGAGTAAAACTGTCCGAAGATGAATTCTGTGTCTGTCGGTCCGGAGCAGGCTTCGGGGTGGAACTGTGCCGAGAACCAGGGCATGGTCTTATGTCGGATTCCCTCGTTCGAGCCGTCGTTCATGTTGATGAAGAGGGGCTCCCATTCGGCGGGGATGGTGTCGTTGTCTACGGCATAGCCATGGTTTTGCGAGGTGATGTAGCAGTGTGTGGTGGGCTGTCCGTCCTGCATCAGTCTTACGGGCTGGTTGTGTCCGCGGTGTCCGTACTTGAGTTTCTTGACTTTTGCGCCTGCTGCCAGGGCCAGGATCTGGTTGCCCATGCAGATGCCGTAGATGGGTTTGCCTTGCTTCATGAAATCCTTGACGTGCTGCACTGTGGCGCTGCAGAGGTTGGGGTCGCCGGGGCCGTTGGAGATGAAGAGGCCGTCGAAGGTTTCGGACGCGTTGAAGTCATAGTCCCAGGGTACTACGGTAATGCTTACGTCGTACTTCAGGAGTTCGCGGATGATGTTTTGCTTGACTCCCATGTCGACGAGGCAGACTTTCTTCTTGCCATTGCCGTAGTGCTCTACCTTTTTGGTGCTGACGATGGCTACCTGGTTTACCAGGTTGGGGTCTTCGAATGGTATGTCTTCGCCTCCCTCGAAGATGATTTTTCCCGGGGTGGAGCCTTTTTCGCGGAGTATCTTGGTGAGTTCGCGGGTGTCAATTCCTTCGATGCCGACGACTTTTTCCTCTTTCAGCCATTGTGCGAGGGAGCGGTTGGCGTTCCAGTGGCTGTATTCTTCCGAGTAGTCGCTGACGACGAGGGCGCGGACGTGTATGTGGTCGCTCTCGTAGAATGAGGAGAGTCCGTTGGCTTCTTCCGAGGCTGACGGGACTCCATAGTTTCCGACGAGGGGGAATGTCATTACCAGGATCTGGCCGCTGTAGGACGGGTCGGTCAGGCTTTCCGGGTAGCCCATCATGGCGGTGTTGAATACCACTTCTCCGTTCACAGCCTTCTCGTAGCCGAAGCTGGTGCCGTGAAAGGTTTGTCCGCCTTCCAGCATCAGTGTCACCTTTTGCTTTGTTCTCATAAATGATGTGTTGGTTGCAGAAATCTGTCTGTATTTTTAGTTTTGCGTGCAAAATTACACAATAATGCCTGAACGACCAAGAAGGGGCAGGAAAATTATTTTGTTCCTACAGTTTTCTGATGCGTTCGATGGCTCTCTGGCAGTCTGTCCTTTCTCCAAAGGCGGTGAGGCGGATGTAGCCTTCGCCCGAGGGGCCGAATCCTACGCCTGGTGTCGTGACGATTCCTGCTTCGTGCAGCAGTTTGTCGAACATCTGCCATGAGCTTGTTCCTTGCGGTGTCTTTAGCCAGATGTAGGGTGCGTCTGTTCCGCCGAAGACTTCGTAGCCCATGGCGTGGAGCTGTTCGCGCAGGAGGCGTGCGTTTTCCATGTAGTAGGTGATGGTTTGGGAGACTTGTTCCTTGCCTTCGGGTGTGTAGATGGCTTCTGCGGCGCGCTGGGTGATGTAGCTTGTGCCGTTGAACTTGGTGCATTGGCGGCGGTTCCAGAGTGCGTTGAGGGGTGTGCCGTCGAAGGTCAGTTCTTTCGGTACGATGGTGTATCCGCAGCGTATTCCCGTGAAGCCTGCTGTCTTGGAGTAGCTGCACAGTTCGACGGCGCAGTTCCTGGCTCCGGGTATTTCGTAGATGGAGTGGGGGATGCCGTCGTGCTGGATGTAGGCTTCGTAGGCGGCGTCGAAGAGGATGAGGCTTCCTTCGCGCAGTGCGTAGTCCACCCATTCCTTGAGCTGTTCGTGGGTCAGTACGGTGCCGGTGGGATTGTTGGGGTAGCAGAGGTAGATGATGTCGATGTGTTTCCGTGGCAGGGCGGGGATGAAGTGGTTTTCGGCCGAGACGGGGAGGAAGGTGATGCGCTCCCATCCGCCGGCGGTCTGGCTTCCGGCGCGTCCGGACATGATGTTGCTGTCTACGTAGACGGGATAGACGGGGTCGGTGACGCCTACGCTGCACTGGGTGGAGAGGATGTCGCCGATGTTGCCGCAGTCGCTCTTGGCTCCGTCGCTGATGAAGATTTCGTCCAGGTCCAGGCGGATGCCGCGCGGCTCGTAGTTGTTGCTGACGATGGCGCTGCGCAGGAAGTCGTAGCCCTGCTCGGGGCCGTATCCGCGGAAGGTCTCCGTGCGAGCCATCTCGTCGACGGCCTTGTGCATGGCTTCGATGCAGGCTTGGGGCAAGGGCTGGGTCACGTCTCCTATGCCCAGGCTGATGACGTCCGTCCCGGGGGATTGTGCCTTGAACTCTCGTACTTTCCTTGCTATGTCCGAGAAAAGGTAGCTGCTTTGCAGCTTCAGGAAGTTCTGGTTTATCATGTTGCGTGCTCTTTTGTGTACGTTATTGTATTAGTGTTTCCGGGTTGTTGCGGGAGGGCTCTGAAATCGACGCGCGTGAGTTGCGAAATTGTCGTGCGTGAGTTTCTGAACTGTCGCGCGACAGTTTTCAGATTGTCGCGCGTCGATTTCGCAACTCACGCGCGTCGATTTTTTGCCTGGTGCGCGACGGGTCAGGGAAGCTCTCCCTCGAAGGTCGTCTCTGCCGGTCCGGTCATCAGGACGCGGCCGCTGGCTTCGCTGTATTCTATCTCTAAGTCTCCGCCGTCCATGCGCACCAGGCTGGTCCGCCCGGCACGTCCCGTCAGGAAGGCTGCCACGGCTGTGGCGCAGGCTCCCGTCCCGCAGGCCTGGGTGATGCCGGAGCCGCGCTCCCAGACGCGCATGCGCAGGATGCCGCCGGCCTGCACTTCCACGAACTCCACGTTCGTGCGCTCGGGGAACAGGGGGCTGAACTCTATGAGCGGGCCGTACTCCTCCAGGGGCACCTGCCGGACGTCGTCCACGAAGATGACGACGTGCGGGTTCCCCATGCATACGTAAGTCCCCGTCAGCTCCTTCCCTCCGGCCTTCAGTACCTGGCCGTTCAGGGTTCCGTCGTGCGTGCCGACCTGAAGCGTGTTGCTGAGTATCGGGCTGCCCATGTCCACGGTGGCGCGGTGTACTTCCCCGTTCGCGTCGGGGTGCAGGGAGATGTGCTTGATGCCGGAGAGCGTGTCGAGGTCTATCTCCGTCTTCTCCGTGAGGCGGTGGTCATAGACGTACTTGCCGACACAGCGCGAGCCGTTGCCGCACATCAGCGCCTCTGTGCCGTCGGCGTTGAAGATGCGCATGCTGAAGTCTGCGTCCCTGCCGCGGCTGATGAGGATGAGGCCGTCGGAGCCGATGCCCGTGTGGGGCTTGCTCCAGCGGATGGAAAACTCTGCGGGATTCTCTATGGGGTAGAGGTCTGCATTGACATAGATGTAGTCGTTGCCCAGACCCTCCATCTTCGTGAACTTTATCATGACTGGACAGCTGCTTTGATGAACGACATAAACAAGGGGTGCGGCTGCAATACCGTGCTCTGGTATTCAGGATGGAACTGCGTGCCGACGAACCATCTGAGCGACGGCATCTCGACAATCTCCACGAGTCCCGCCTCGGGGTTCCTCCCGACGCAGAGCATCCCGTTCGCCTCATACTCCTCCAGGTACTTGTTGTTGAACTCATAGCGGTGGCGGTGACGCTCGCGCACCAGGGTCGTGCCGTAGATTCCTGCCACGGCCGAGCCCTCCTGCAACTGGCAGTCGTAGGCACCCAGCCGCATGGTGCCTCCCATGCTGGAGATGCTCTTCTGGTCCTCCATCATGTCGATGACGTTGTGCGTGGTTTCGGCATCCATCTCGCTGCTGTTGGCATCCGCGTAGCCCAGCACGTTCCGGGCAAACTCGATGACCATCATCTGCATGCCCAGGCATATCCCGAAGCAAGGCACGTCGTGTGTGCGGGCATATTCCACAGCCAGTATCTTCCCCTCCGTGCCGCGCTGACCGAAGCCCGGACAGACGACGATGCCGTCCAGCCTGTCGAGCTGCCCGATGTTCTCCGCCGTGAGGAACTCAGAGTTGATGAAGGCTATCTCCACCCTGCGATGGTTGTAGGTGGCAGCATGGGACAGGCTCTCGCTGATGCTCTTGTAGGCATCCTGCAAGTCGTACTTGCCCACCAGCCCGATTCGCACGACCTCCGTGGCAGTCTTGCGCAGCTCCAGGAAGTTCAGCCAGGGGCCGAGCGCCGGCGTCTCGCCAACGGGGATGCCCATCTTGCGCAGGATGGCGCTGTCCAGCCCCTGCCGCTGCATGTTCACCGGAACCTCATAGATGCTGGGCAGGTCCTCGCTCTGTATGACGCACTCCAGGTCGACGTTGCAGAACCCGGCCACCTTCATGCGCATGTTGTCGTCCAGATGCTTTTCGGTGCGCAGGATGAGGATGTCCGGCTGAATGCCATGCCCCTGCATCTCCTTTACGGAATGCTGTGTCGGCTTGGTCTTGAGCTCGTTGGCAGCCTTCAGGTAGGGAACGTAGGTCAGGTGGACGGCGATGGCGTCTTTCCCCAGCTCCCACTTCAGCTGCCGGATGGCCTCCAGGAAAGGAGCGCTCTCAATGTCGCCGGTGGTGCCGCCTATCTCCGTAATGACGAAGTCGTACTGACCCGCCTGTCCGAGGTTCTTGATCGAATTCTTTATCTCGTCCGTGATGTGGGGAACCACCTGGATGGTCTTGCCCAGATAGTCGCCGCGCCGCTCCTTGTCGATGACGGCTTTGTAGATGCGCCCCGTGGTCATGCTGTTGTCGCGGGTCGTCTGGATGCCGGTGAAGCGCTCGTAGTGCCCCAGGTCAAGGTCAGTCTCCATCCCGTCTACGGTCACGTAGCACTCGCCGTGCTCGTATGGGTTCAGGGTTCCCGGGTCGATGTTGATGTAAGGGTCGAACTTCTGGATGGTGACCTTGAAGCCGCGGGCTTGCAGCAGCTTGCCGATGGAGGCCGAGATGATGCCCTTGCCAAGGGAAGAAACAACGCCTCCCGTCACGAAAATGTATTTTGTCAACATGTTTCTGAGTTTATGTTCTATCGTTCGTTTTTGTTTTCATACCAGTTTATGTATGCCTGCCTGCACAGTTTCTCGCCGCCGGGAGTGGGATAGTTGCCCGAGAAGTACCAGTCGCCCGCATGGCGCGGTATGGCCTGGTGTAGTCCTTCGAGGCTTTGGAAGATAAGCTGTACGGGCACCAGGACATCCTTCGGTTGCAGCAGTTCCACCATCTTCCGGTTGAGCTCCTCTGCCGTGAAGGGATGATAGATGCGGCGCACGGGATTTCCGGAGTCGTCACTCTTGCAGGCCTCATAGACTTCGTTGAGCAGGGGCTCCATGTTGCGCTCCCTGATGAGCGAGACCGCCGCCTTGAAGGCAATGAACTGTCCCATGCCGGACATGTCGATGCCATAGAAGTCGGGATAGCGCACCTGGGGTGCCGAGCTCACGATGATTATTTTGCGCGGGTGCAAGCGGAAGAGGATACGGATGATGCTTTCGCGCAATGTCGTGCCACGCACGATGCTGTCGTCTATAATGACCAGGTTGTCGACATTGGGGACGACGCTGCCATAGGTGATGTCGTAGACGTGTGCCGCCAGGTCGTTCCGGCTGTTGCCCTCAGCGATGAAGGTGCGCAGCTTGATGTCCTTCCACACGACCTTTTCGGCGCGCACCAGGGAAAGAGACTGTCCCGTGTCCACGCAATGCTGGCGGATGCCGTCCATCATGCCGTGGTACGCCACCTCCGCAGTGTTGGGGATGTAGGAGAAGATGGTGTGCTGGATGTCGTAGTCGATGGCTGGCAGTATCTGGCTGACCAGCAGGCGCCCCAGTTCCTTGCGCTCGCGGTATATGTCGGAATCGCTGCCGCGGCTGAAGTAGATACGCTCGAATGAGCAGGCGCTCAGTGGTTTCTTCTTGTTAATCTGTTCCAGGCGGATGCTTCCGTCCTGACGGGCTATCAATGCCTGGCCAGGCTCCAGCTCGTGGATCTCGTCAATGGAGACGTCCAGGGTGGTCTGTATGACGGGACGTTCGGATGCCAGCATCATAATCTCATCATCCTGATACCAGAAGGCGGTTCGGATGCCCCAGGGATCGCGCAGGGCAAAGGATTCGCCGCTTCCCGTGATGCCGCACATCACGTAGCCTCCGTCCCAGTAGCAGCTGCTGGTTCGCAGCACGTTGGCCATGTCTACGCTCTTCTCGATGGCATGGGTCAGCTCCAGTCCGGTCTTCCCTTCGGCGCTGCAGCGGTTGTAGACTCTTTCCACCTCTCTGTCCAGACGGTGTCCCACCTGCTCCAGCAGTATGTGCGTGTCGGCATACTTGCGCGGATGCTGTCCGTTTGCAACGATGCGCTGGAATATCTCGTCAACGTTCGTAAGGTTGAAATTTCCGCAGAGTGCCAGATTCTTGGCCCTCCAGTTGTTCCGGCGCAGGAAGGGATGGATGTAGTCCAATCCGCTCTTGCCTGTCGTGGAGTAGCGCAGGTGTCCCATGTACAACTCGCCGATGAACGGGGGCAACTCTCTTTTCCCTCCATGCGTCAGGTCGTCTTTCCCTTTTTCGGCTTCGACCTGCTGCTGGTGCACGGCGTTGAAGATTTCTGTGATGGCCGTCGTGCCGGCAGCACGCTGGCGGAACATGTATTCATCGCCGGGCTTGGCGCTCAGGCGCACACAAGCCAGGCCGGCGCCCTCTTGTCCGCGGTTGTGCTGTTTCTCCATCAGCAGGTAGAGCTTGTTCAATGCATAGTGCATTGTGCCGTATTTTTCATGGTAGTACTCCAGTGGTTTGAGCAATCTGATCATTGCTACGCCGCACTCATGCTTCAGCTGTTCCACGTCTTTCCTTTTATTTAGTTTCCTGACTTGCATAAGCACTCTCGTGCACTCCGGCGACGGCACGTCCGCTGGGGTCGTTCATGTTCTTCCATGCCTCGTCCCACTCCAGTGCAATGGCCGTCGAGCAGGCAACGCTTGCTTCATGTGGCACGCTGCGTGCTGCGCTTTGGCTTGGGAAGTGTTCCTCAAAGATGCTGCGGTAATAGTATTCCTCCTTGCACAGCGGGGTGTTGACGGGGAAGCGCTCGGCGGCATGCGCCATCTGTTCGTCGCTGACCTGCTCCTCGGTGATTTTCTTCAGGGTGTCTATCCAGTTGTAGCCGACTCCGTCGCTGAACTGTTCTTTTTGTCGCCAGGCAACCTCTTCGGGCAGCATGTCGGCAAATGCTTCGCGCAGGATGCGCTTCTCCATGGTGCTGCCGGGGCACATCTTTGCCTGTGGGTTTGTGCGCATGGCTATGTCGAGGAAGTCTTTGTCGAGGAAAGGCACGCGCCCCTCTACGCCCCATGCCGACAGGCTCTTGTTGGCGCGCAGACAGTCGTAGAGATGCAGCTTGGAGAGCTTCCTGACTGTCTCCTTGTGGAACTCTTCGGCAGAGGGTGCCTTGTGGAAGTACAGGTAGCCGCCGAAGATTTCGTCTGCTCCCTCGCCCGAGAGTACCATCTTTATTCCCATGGACTTGATGACGCGAGCCAGCAGATACATCGGTGTAGAGGCTCGCACGGTGGTGACGTCGTAGGTCTCGATGAAGTAGATGACATCGCGGATGGCGTCCAGCCCTTCCTGTATGGTGTAGTTGATTTCGTGGTGCACGGTGCCGATGTGGTCTGCCACCAGTCGTGCCTTTGCCAGGTCCGGCGCGCCCTTCAGGCCTACGGCGAAGGAATGGAGGCGCGGCCACCATGCCTTGCTGTTCCCGTTGTCCTCGATGCGGTTTTCGGAGAAGTGTTCGGTGATGGCGCTGATGATGCTGCTGTCCAGGCCGCCGGAGAGGAGTACTCCGTAGGGCACGTCGCTCATCATCTGCCGTTTTACGGCGTTTCGCAGGGCTTGGCGGATGTCTTCGCTGCTGGCCGGGTTGTCTCGCACCGCATCGTAGTCGAACCAGTCGCGCTCGTACCATCGCTTCATGCCCGGCTCTTCGCTCCAGTAGTAGTGTCCGGGCAGGAACGGTTCGTAGCGGTCGCATTGTCCCTCCAGGGCTTTCAGCTCGCTGGCGATGTAGACTTTCCCGTCGTCGTCGTAGCCTATGTAGAGTGGGATGACGCCAATCTGGTCGCGTGCTATCAGGAAACTGTCCCGCTCCTCGTCGTAGAGTGCGAAGGCGAAGATGCCGTTCAGGTCTTCAAGGAATCCGATGCCTTTTTCGCGGTACAGGGCGAGGATGACTTCGCAGTCGCTTCCCGTCTGGAAGTCGTAGCGTCCCTCGTACTGCTTCCGGATGCTCTGGTGGTTGTAGATTTCGCCGTTTACTGCCAGGACTTGCTTCCTGTCGGGCGAGAAGAGGGGTTGTTGTCCGCTTTCCGGGTCTACGATGCTCAGGCGCTCGTGAGCCAGGATGGCGGTCGGTCCGCAATAGATTCCGCTCCAGTCCGGCCCGCGGTGACGTATCTTTTGGCTCATGCGCAAGGCTTTCTGTCGCAAATCCGTGGTTTGCTGCTTAATGTTGAAGATTGAAACGATTCCACACATAGTTATCTTGTTGCATTTGTCTGGCAGTTCGGTATCGAACGGCCGAATTTGGTTACTTTTTGTTCCTGATGCCGTAATTCTGCTGCGAAAGTATAACTAAATATCAAAACAACAAAACAAAAAGACATTTTATTTTGCTAAAACGTGTCTTTTTGATAAAAATTGCCGTATTTCTACGCGTTTGTGTCAAGGAAATGACGATTTCCCCTCTAATTTCGTTACGCTGTGCGCGCCATGTTCCCGGGCTTGTGCGGAGGTCTTGAAATTCCCGGAACGGGAGGGCGTGGAGATATAGAGTGACCCCCGGAAGTCCAGGCTTGGGGCTTCCGGGGGTCGGCCTGTCAGGGGAGCGGCTTAATGCCTGTTCAAGCTTGTTGTATTGGTTCTGTGTTTTCTTGATTTTCGACGTTCTGTGGCATAGATTGGAGATATTTACTTGCTGCCTCAACGATGATGGCTTTTCCTCTTATGTATACAGAAGGGATATAAAAAAGTAAGAACACAATGGGTGAAGAAAGGAACAGGGATATTCCATTATATACATACGTATCTACAGCTTTACTTACGCCCGACAGAAATAATAGTACGCCTGTGACCGCCACGGCAATAGCATGAAGTATCCCAAAAACTTTGCAAAGTGATGCAATGAAATCTAAGGACTTACTTACCTTGCATGTGAATACTGTTTCTTTCATGTATAGTGTTTAGTTTGTATATAATATTAATAAGGTGTAATGATTTAATGTAAAAGGGCGGGCGGTGGGGCCGCCCGTCCTGATGGTGAGAGCAGCAGAGGCTACTCCAGCGGGGGCGTTACGGGGCTGTCGGGGTCGTCGGTCACGTCTTCATCCTCGTCAACGGTATTGCCCGTAGCATCAACCTTCTGCCAGCTGACCTCGTTGGCAAACTGCAGGCTGAACTTCTTGTGCACGGTTGCACCCAGGCGACTCTTGCCGCTGGCTGCCGTGAGCTTACTGGCGTCGGCAGGTTTCACCACGTTTCCCTTGTCGTCCTTCTCGTCCTTTACCGAGACGCTGAGGTTGGGATAAACCGTCAGGAACTGGTTGCCGATGGGCACGCGGAAGCCTTTCAGCACGTTGCGCTTCACCACGTTCATGTATTCCTCCACGGCAGCCCGCATGATGGACGGCTCTATGGTTGTCTTTTCGCAGGCCTCCTTGCACACCTCGTCGAAAGTCAGTGTGCCGTTGAACACGGGAACAGCATAGAAACTGTGCGTACCAATACTTTTGTTCTCTTTCACGCAATACTTAATCTTTGCCATGATAATAAGTTTTAGTTGGGTTAATAATAGGTTGTTTTCGCTGCAAATATACAAAATAAAAATCGGTTAAACAATAGTTGCACGAGCTGCTAACATTATTTAACTTTTTGAAGGGCAATAAATGTTAAAATCTTTAACACATTGACGACAAAATCGGCAGCTATATCTGAGCCGAT